>JAYWBH010000263.1:0-17552 GCA_043781815.1 Bryobacterales bacterium
ACGTGTGATCACTCACGAAGATGTCTGGATGATGAAACGTGTGGGTGATCCTGTGGTTAGTCCAAATGGGCAACAAGTTATTTTCTCAGTAACTGAGCCCGATTATGATCCTGCTAAAACTGTTGCTGATCTGTGGATCACGTCCACTGATGGAAGCGCGCAGCCGCGCAGGCTGACCGCTACACGGGGCGGGGAATCCGGTGCGGCGTTCAGTCCGGATGGGACTCGAATTGCCTTTTCCGCTAAACGCGAAGGTGACGAAGCTACGCAGATCTACATTCTTCCATTGCAAGGTGGCGAAGCAGAACGACTTACTAACATGGCAGCAGGAGCTCGCAATCCGCAATGGCGTCCTGATAGCAAAGCGATCTTGTTTGAAAGCAATGTGGAGAGTAACAAGCAGTTGGCTGCTGAGCGCAAGGCTCGTAAATACAATGCCCGCGTGTACGATACCTTTCCCATCCGTTATTGGAATGCCTGGCTTGACCAAACAGCGGTGCATCTCTTTGTTCAGGAAATAAGTGAGAACGCAAAGGTCCGCGATTTATTAGAAGGAACAAAGCTTGCGGCCATGCCTGGATTCAGCGGGTTATTTGTTGGATCTTCTGAACAAAACCTTCAGCCGGTTTGGGCTGCAGATGGTCAATCCATCGTATTTGCGGCCATAGTGAATCGCGATGAAACGATGTCGGCCAAGGTGGAATCGAAGTTGTTTCAACTGTCAGTTACGGGAGGCGAACCCAACCTGTTGACTCCTGCTGGTGGCAGTTACTCCAATCCGCGTTTCAGTCCGAATGGAAAAACGCTCTATGCCTTGGCCGCACGAAGCCCATCGGAAAAGCGACTCTATTCCATCACTCGGCTGGTGCGTGTGGAAGGCAGTAAAGTGGTGGAACTAACTGCAAGCTGGGATCGGTCTGTAACATCGTTCACGCCCACCGCTGATGGCCAGACGTTGTATCTGGAAGCTGAAGATGATGGGTTCGATAAAATCTTCACCATCCCAGCACAGGGTGGCGCAGTGAAGGAGTTCGCAAAAGGATATAACAAACCTAGTCCTACAACGAATGGCTTGATCGCCCTCTACGGCAGCTCTGTGCAACCTACGCAGGTGGTGCTGTTGGACGCAGCTCGCAGCATGCATAAGTTACTAACTAATTTTGACGCTGCGCGGATAGCGGAAATCGACATGCGACCAGTGGAGCATTTTTGGTTCACCGCAAAGAACGGCAAGAAGATCCACAACATACTCACTTACCCACCTAACTTTGACGCAACTAAGAAATATCCGCTGCTGATTTTTCCTCATGGCGGTCCAAACGCCATGTCCAAAGATGCGTTTTCGATTCGGTGGAATTATCATTTGCTGGTGTCGCGTGGATACGTGATGCTGCAAACCAACTATACGGGTTCCACTGGGTTTGGTGAGAAGTTTGCCGATGACATTGAACGCGATGTGCTGCGTGGGCCAGCGGAAGAGATTCTGGAAGCAATCGACGTGGCGGCGGCCAAGTATCCGTTCATTGACAAATCACGTCAAGCAGCGGCAGGGGCTAGTTACGGAGGCTATTTGATGAACTGGTTCAATGGCCATACCAACCAGTTTCGCTGCATTGTGAATCATGCAGGGGCCATCAATAACGAATCGCAATATGGCACCAACGATGGTGGTCTGGATCGCGAGTCACGCATGGGTGGGCCCATTTGGGAGGCTGGTGGTCAGTGGAATGATCAGAGTCCGCTGCGTTACTCGGGTAAGTTCAAAACTCCAACTTTGATTACGCAAGGTGAGCTGGATTTCCGCGTGCCTATGTCTGAAAGCATGACAACGTTTAAGATACTGCAGCGTCGTAAAGTACCCACAAGGTTACTGCTGTTTCCAGACGAAGGCCACTGGATATTGAAGGGTGAAAATAGTCGCAAGCACATGGAAGAGGTTCTGGGATGGCTGCAAAAGTATCTGGAACCGTAACTGGCATCAACTACCCCTGGATGAATTACGGTTGGGATTTTGGGGATCCGCCTGAAGGTTGGACGGGCGGCTTGGATCGGGAAGCGTTTCGAGCCGCACAACACCAGTTGCTGTTGCAGGACTTATTGGATTTGCGCGCATCGGGCATGGAAGTTGTGCGTTGGTTTGTACTGGCAGATGGTCTGGCCTATGGCACCGGGACCAGCGCGCCGCAAGCCGATGGTCACTTCTATGTTCTGCCGCCAGGCGACGCGGCCATTAATAACATTGTTGCCGACTTCAGTGCAGTACTTGCCTTGTGTGCCAAGGCAGATGTGAAGTTATTGCCATCGTTGATTGATTTTCATTGGAACTTTCCAATGGTGAAGGTGAGTGAAGGCTATGTGAAATGTGGCCGGTCTACTGTATTGCGCGATGAGATTCAACGCCGCATCTTTTTGGATAGTGTTCTGGAACCTTTACTGGAAGCCTCCCGAGCCCAGCCCCATGCGATTTACGCCTGGGAACCGATCAACGAACCAGAATGGTGCACTGGTGGGGCGCAGTGGAAGTTTTGGGAACCAATCGACGAGAAAAAAACTGTACCGCTGGACGCCATGATGGCTTATATTTCTGAGGCGGTGCAGCGCATCAACAAGAGCGGTTTCCTATCCACCGTTGGCTTTGCCCATTGGAAGACAATCGCGGAATGGGGCGCGGAAGATTTAGGAATTAGTCTGCAACAGTTCCACTATTACGCGCAAGGAGGAGCTGAATTGCCAGAGGCTAATAAGGTTACCAGTCAACCTTGTCTGGTGGGGGAATTCGCATCGGCACCGGCCATGTGTTGGCCATGCGAAACGCAAACGCTAGATGCACGGCTGCAAAAGGTGAAGCAACTGGGATACGCCGGCTCGTTGATTTGGTCCATGCGTGCTGCGGATGAAGCAACACTGTGGAACAAAGATCAGTTTCTTTTGCTGGCGAACTATCACCGCAAGTGACCTTACTGATCTTATTTCGTCAAAACCCCACCAAAGGCGATTGGCGCAGTCAAGCCACTCTGCGCCCTTGGATAAGGTTGATTACCATCATGACCAGTGCGACCACCAGCAATATGTGAATCAAACCGCCCATGGTATAGGATGTAACTAAACCCAGTGCCCACAGCACCAACAGAATTACACAAATAGTCCAAAGCATTTTCCTGTTCTCCTTTTAATAGCTCGTACCGCTTTTTATAAAGCAAGCGAAGGTCCAAACAGGAGTGTGTCGTTTATTTTGGGTTGAAGGAAACACTCTTCAACTGCTGTAACTGATCCTGTAACTTGGGTGACGTTGAAGGACTTTGATCCTTATAGAAATCCAGAATATTTTGACGAAGCTCCAGAGGCAGTGTGGTGAATTGCTTATCCGCAAGCTTATTCAGCAGCTTGGCATAGGCTTCGTCAGTGCCCTTGTATTGACCAGCGACGCTGGATCCGCCGGTGTCGAAATTCTGATTTGCCAACTGCAATTTACCAGTTTCAGTTTTTGCGAGCATCGCCCGGTAGCCATCCAGCGTCGCGTTGAAACTGGCCATGAATAGCTGTTCCACTTCTGGAGTTGGAGTGGGAACCTTCAGAGACTTAAATGGACCAAACTTGGGAAGAATACGGAATAGGAAAGTTAGCAAAGCAGTGCCTGGGCGGGGTTTGGCATATTCTTTACCCCACTCTTTTTCGTAACTGGCCCGCGAGATATTGTAGAGAAACTTCTTCCGTGTGATGCCCGGAATCTCTTTCCGCAATTGGTCCTTTTTAAGATTCCAGGCAACCCGAGTCATGCTTGGAATGATTGAGCTGACGGTACGTCGGTAGGATCCCAGGGCGAGGGACACGTTTCCGAAAACGTCTTTAACTTCCAAGCCATACGTTTTAAGAAAGGCGCGCTCCAACACTGGCCGTGACACTTCAAACCCAATGAATTTACGATACCCGTCTGGCGCGTATCGTCCCAAAGCCACCTGAATCACGTCGAACCCGAATTCTGTTTGCACGTGCGCTGCGGGATTGTCCCAATAAGAAACCGTATTTCCAAACTTCCGCCGCAGCTCAGGATATAGAATGGGCACGGCACGGTTGGTGGCAATGCGATGCCCCTCCGTATCAGCCGCATAATGTTCCAGAGCGCCCAGCGCAAAGGCGTATTCATTGAGATTCTGCGATTCATGAAGTAGCTCTTCAATAAAATCGCCGCTGCGGACATAGTGGGTGAGGTCGCTAAATAAGTGGCTTCCAAATGGATAGTAGCCCATGTCCTGAATAATGCAACCGCCATAAGTGTAAGCATGCGCCTGCAATAATTCTTCTGCAGTGGAGTTGGGAAATCGTTTCAGGAGTAGCTTCTTGATTGAGGTATCCCAAACCGAATCAATAATGGCTTCATGCGTGAGGACCGAATAGCCTTGTAGCAGCGATGTGGAAATGAATACTGCAAGAACCAAGCGTATCTTCATTGTTTGAATAGACTCACTTTTTCAAGTAGATCATTCCTTGGTTTTGAAAGCTAGTAGTTAGTTACAGAAGTTCCCACCGGTAACCTGGCCACTTAGTCTTCCCGCAACAATCTAGGCAAGAGAGCGGTTTTTAGCCAAAGGTTATCCCAACGAAGGTTACTGTATGCTGGTGCATTTCCCGTCCGCAAAATGGCTGAATCCCCGCCCCACCCTGAAAAAAAGCAGCACTTACTTGTTGAAGCGAAGCGTATCAGGCATTTGAAAAACCGCTCCCTCGCGGTCACCGCTCCTTAGAATCAGTGCGTTACCGAGCCGTGACCGCAAGGGAACGGTCTTTTAACCACAGATTATCCCAACAAATGGTTGAAGATTCTACAGGGATGCGGAAAAACTATATGACATTGGGCGGTTTCGCCTGATGCGGATCAACACAACTGAGTATTGGTCATGCGGAACTGCTACTTGCTCACCCTCAGCTAGGCACATCACCAGAAAACTCGCATCACCCCCAACCCCGTCACAACCCATTCCACATGGATTCTAAACCAGTTACCCATAACCCCCACCCCACCGCCTGCTATCCTATCGCCGAAATGCAAAACAACGAAACTCCTAACAACGATAAACGCAAACTCACTTCGCGCCTCAACGCCCTCAAATCCACCGGTCCCAAAACCACGGAAGGCAAATCCCGCGCCTCCGCTAACTCCCGAACCCACGGAGCCTACGCTCAAAGTCTCATCCTCCCCGGCGAAGAACCCGCCGATTTCCAGATCCTCCTGGACACCCACCTCGATGCCTGGAAGCCCACCAACGCCATCGAAGATATCTTCGTCATGGAAATGGCCACCACCCTTTGGTCGCTCCGCCGACAAGCCCCCGCCGAATCCAGCCTCATTCGTATCCAAATCCAACGCATGCGTCCCGCGCTCGAAGTGGAGTTTGAAACCGTTAGTGCCGGAGGCCTCTACGCCCTCGCTGTCACCGCACTGCATAGCCATGGCAACGGCCTGTCCCAAATCGCCCGTCAAGGTCGTCGATTGGTGCGTCAATACGAAAAGCTTACTCAGCAGCTTCTCTCCATGCGCCAATTGTTTCCACCCGCCACACCCGATCCCACCGGTTACCACCCACCGCCAGCCCAAGAATCCGAACCCCTCCCAGAACCAGAACCAGAAAATGAACCCGTTGAAACGAAGCTAACTGACGCCCTAACCACACTCGCCCAGCAAGACCGAGTTCACAACCCGTGCAGTATCCTTTATGCTGCACTCCCTCCTGTCGTCATGCCAGCCAAACTTACGCAGGAGAAGAAGGAGGCGGCGGAGGAGCAGACGGAGGAGGCACAACCCAACCTAAACATTCAAAAAGCCATGGCCGGGGCAAACTAAAGCAGAAAGTCGCAAAGTCTGCCCAAATAAGGCCGTTCACTGAACTACACGAATCTCTAAAGTTGTTTGCCTGCAATCCTCTACAGTCACATCCAAGCTGCCAAAGGTAAGCGAACAGAACCGCCATGATAATGTGCGGACATGAAAATTGACTCCGTACAGTTCCAGCACAAGCAACCAGACTCATCCACTCCAAGTCCATGGAATGTATGCTCACTGGACCAACTTAAGACGTCCAACGTCAAAACGGACGGCATAGTCCCATTCGCCGAAAAAGCCTTGGGCTGGATGCTCGAAGACAAGCAGCGCGAGCTACTCAGCGGCCCCAGCAAACGCGTCATCCTCAACTGCACCCGGCAGTGGGGTAAAAGCTGGATGGCCGCAGTTGCGTTGCTGTTTCACGCCGTGCATCACCCGGAATCACTGAGCATTGTGGCCGGACCCACATTACGCCAATCTGCCGAACTGCTCAAGAAAGTGAAGGACCTGGCCTGGCGCATGGGTTTGGCCACCCAAGGCGATAGAATCAATCGGCAATCAGTGGTGCTCCCCAACCGCTCGCGCATCGTGGCCGTACCGGGCAATTCACCCGACGGCATTCGCGGCTTTTCCGGCGTCACCATGCTGGTCATTGACGAAGCCTCCATGGTGAAAGACGAAGTATATGTTGCCGCACGGCCAATGTTGACGCAAAAAGACGGCTCCATTTGGTTGTTATCCACACCAAAAGACGAAGAAGGATTCTTTTACCGTGAGTTCACCGAAGGCAAAGAAGATTGGCGACGCGTAGTCGTCCCCGCCACCGAATGCCCACGCTTTAAGCCAGACCAACTGGAATCAGAAAAGGCCAGCCTGGGCGCACGCTTATTTGCACAGGAGTTTCTTTGCGAATTTGTAGCCACTGGCGATGGATTATTTGACAAAAAATGGTTTGATGATGTGTTTTGTAATGATATCCGGCCATTAGGCTTAAAGTGGTAATAACGGAATTAATGAGGTCGGCTGGGCGCCGCGTAATGTTGGGTGTGGACTTAGGGAAACGGCAGACGCCCACCACCATAGTTGTCGTCGAACGGCAGAACGGGGACCGGGTTTGGGACAACTTGCAGCGTTGCTGGATGTCCAGTGTACGCAGCGAGGCAGCCGTGGTCAGATGGCTGGAATCAATTCCATTGGGCACCAGTTACGACCGTGTTGCCCGTCGCATTTGGATGGTGGCCGAACAAAGTGGTGCAGCGGAAATCTGGATGGATGGAACAGGGGTCGGCGTAGCAGTGGAGGAAATGATAGCGCAGCGCAAACCCACAGGAATAAGGTGCATACTGCGTTCGGTGATGATCACCGGCGGACAACAAGCACACAGCACCTCCGTGCCCCGCAAGGAATTATTGACCCGTTTAGCAGTGGAATGGCAGCAAGGACGAGTGAAGGTAGCAGCAGGGTTAAGCAACTGGCCAGAGTTACGAAAGGAACTGCTAGCGCTCGATGGCCATGGCCAAAAAAGGCATGGTCGAGATGATTTGGCGCTAGGGTTAGCATTGGCCGTGTGGGGGTTGAAAGGATCAGGTGCAACCGTTGGGGAGCGCGATGATGGACGCTTGCTCTGAGTTGGAGCCGTCCTTGGTCTGGAATAGCCCTCGTAGCATTAGCAGGAGTGAAAAAGGAACAGAGCACTCTGCCTCTGCCTTGGCAGGTTGAACCGCCGCTTCCATTGGTAAGTGGAGGCTTCTTTTTTGTTTGCAAATCTGGGCTCAGCCTACCCGCAATATTGTTGATAAAATCCATCAAACGCATCTATTTGTAGAAAAAAGTATAAAAAGTATTCCTTTCGGTTGACAGGATAAAAAAATGTATTATATTGTGAAGAACGCATTTAAATGTTTTGACCATAGTCATTGCATCTGGAGGTTTTTTGTCCAAATCAAGGTCAAGTTCCCAAAGGGCAATTTTGCAGATATTTGAATTTCGCTTTCCCTCAAAATTGCGAATCAGCCCGGTCTTGAAAATGGCGTTGCTCTGTTGCGCTGCCATCCCGGCCATCGGCCAAAGCGTGAACTCCATCACAATCAAAGACGATTCTGGAAATGGGATTAAGGGGGCCAACGTTCGTCTTATTCATTCCTCCGACGATACAAAATCCAAACAGTCTACTGGTGACGGCAACGGTGCTCTGTCATTGGCTCTACTTGGTGATGGCGACTACTCAGTGTGCATAGATAATCCAGAGCTTCTCATCGTGGACGAGTGCAAATGGCGAAAGAAACCGCAGGTTATTACGGTCACAGGTGGCAAGACGTCCAAAACGTCGGTACAAGCGGAAAAGGGCGTCAAGCAGCGAGTTCGCGTCAATGATCCGTTAGGTACGCTTAGTAAGACCCAAACAATTTTCATGAGTTCCACGATCGCCGGTGAAACAAGACGTCCGATTCCCATGAAACTTGTCCGGCGGAATGCCACAACTTTGGACTTTGAACTGGTCATTCCCGCTGATTCTACGCTTAACCTCGCCCTCAACGGACCCCCTGCGTTTGTCTCCATAAAGCAAGGGGCGCGGATGGATATCTCCAAATCAGGTGCTGGCACTTGGTTGCGTGTCCCCAAAGGGACAGAACCAGAAACAATACGGGTCGATGTTCACTAGAGTTCAGAACGTAACAAGGAAAATGTTTCCAACCAAATGAATGCTAAAAATTTGGATACTCCAGTCCGTACCGCTGACCTTGACTGCACCAGAAAGAGGAGTGCATTTGCTAAATCAACATTGGTTGGTTTGACACTCTGGCTGAGTGTATTCCAGATGTCTGCCCAGCCGACGGCCACCCCCGCCCCTGGACCAATCAGCATCAACACACCAACAATATTTACGTTCAATGCCGTAGTACCCAGTGGCGGCACTGCGATTAATTGGCTCGACGTAACCTTCAAGCAAAGCCCAAATGCAACCCCAAGTGCCACTGAGCCGCTCTGCCGATTAACAATTGGCTTCTATTACTCAGGTGCGATTACCACATACAATGTCGATGGAAGCTCCAACATAACCATGTGGCCGCCGAGCGCTTGGACTACCCCTGCTGGCCGCTCCAACGCCTTTTGTTCAATCGCCGCCGAAGATCAGATTCAACTAAACTTCAATTCGACTTACACTACGCTCACCGCCGTCATCCCAATCACCTTTACCGCGCCTCCTCCTTTGGGATATCACCTTTACTTTTCCCTTAACTACCAGACTCCTGGCAATTCATATGCAAACTCGGCTAGCGACTTCGGTGCTTACACCGTCGGTTCCGTCGCTTCTCCACCTGTTGTAAGCAACTATACAGTCTTTGTTGAGGACTTTGAAAATTTTAGTGACTATGCGTTGGTAAACACAGGGCTGACCAAGAAGGTCAACGCAGACTGCCCGGCCAATTGCACGCTTTATGCTGAAGGAACCTACACTCTGATTGGCAATCCCAGGTTCGGCCACCCGCTGTTCGCCGATTTTCCTGCTCGAGGGGGCAGCGGTAAAATGCTCGTAGCCAATGGCAAGAATCAATCAGACCGAGTTTGGACGAAAAGGATCATCGGCCTTAGGAAGGGGCAAAATTATTCTGTCGAAGCCTACGCCGCAAAGGTCTTTCAGGATTCTCCCGCCATTCTTCAGTTCAAGGTCAACGCCAACTTAATCGGTTCTCCCTACACTCTGAAAACTGGGGCAATCCCAACCAACGCAAGCGGTGGCAACACGGCGGAGTGGGAACGCGTACAAGCAACATTTGTCGCGCCAGCTTCGGAGTTCGTACTTGCTATCGTCAATCAGAACATTCAGGGTAACGGCAATGATTTCGCCTTGGATGACCTCAAAATCTCCGATACTTCCAACAACACCTACTTTTCTGAAAACTTCGACTTTGACACCAAGTATGACTACGTTAAACCCGGTATGAGCTTGAAGGATCCCGCCAATCCTCCGTCTGACCCTTACCTTTACGGGAACCTAACCAAGGCGGCTTATACACTCGATGGTGATCCCAGAAACAGCCATACCCAGTATCAATCCTTCCGCGATCACACCTCAGGCAACGGCCAGATGATGATCTTCAACGGCGATGTTCCCGATTTGGTTTGGTCTCGTCGGCTGACTAGCCTTCAAGTTGGCGCGCCATACTCTCTGCGCGCATTTGCAGCCAGCGTATCCAACTCCCCGTCCGCAAAACTGCGCTTCAAAGTTCAACAAGGCTCCGCAATCGGTACCACCACTTGGGATGCGGGATCACAAACCAATGTGAATAACGTGCCAACCAGTCAAAACGACTGGGCCACACTTTCGCATACCTTCACATCCACATCCACCGACGTATTGGTCGCCATCTTCCTCGACAACCCCAGTTCGAACGGAAACGATTTCGCTCTGGACGACATTATGGTTTGCAAAGGTTCCTGCGACCTTATGACCATCAGTAGTATTTCGCCTATGAACGGCCTTGGCCTTTCGTCGAAATTCACCTATACGTTTAAGGGTGCTGCGGCCATTCAAAGTGGCAAGTTGCTGCTGAATGTGGCACCGTTTGAAAACGGCGTCGGCTGTGGCGTCGAGTTCCTGAATGATGCCGTCGGCTTGTTCCGGCTGATCTACAACACCGCTCTATCCGGCCATAAGGGCGAATCGAAAATATTGGGCACATCCCAAGACCAATGCAAGGTTGACCTTGCCCAATCCGACATAAGGAAAACTGGCGATACGCTTACGGTAGATATCTTTGTCATCTTCCCGGATCCGACGCTTGCCAGCACCTCCGCAAACAGCCCCATAGGCCAATTGTTCAACTATGCCCAATTGACCAGCACTACTGGCCAAATTCTGGATTGGTATAGCCCGGCAACCAGTGACACACAGGACGGAGCCCAGTGGTCGGTCGCTAAGACTGCGAACCTTCCTGTATTTCAACCGATGCAGCCGTCCCCATGGGATGGTACCGCTCTTTCACAAAAACAACAAAAGTTCACCTTCCGCATCAATGACGATAACGGCGGTCGTTTCGTCACCGGATTCACTGGCTACTACCTTCTCGGCGGCGATCAAACTGGGAACAACTGCATCTTTTCGTACAGCCCTCAATCCGATACTATCCAACTCTACGACGCAAATTTTAGCCCACCCCGCGTTGTCCGATCTGGGGCAAGAACCGCCGTTGCGGATCTGGCAAACGATTTCTGTGTTATCCACACAGGCGGTAGCAACTTAACCGCGCAGACCGTCGATTTGACTGGCATGACCGTATCGTTAACCATTGAGTTCTTGCGTGGCTTTGACGGGCTCCACAGTTTTTTCGCCTACGCCTACGATCCAATTTACGGGGGTCGGCAAACTGTCGCTGCGGGGCCTTTTGGCGAAGTTACCGCCTGGGGTGCCGGTCCGGCGATTCTAACTCCCAATGCGATCACCCTCGGCCCCTCAGCCGCTACGGGCTCGTTTTCAGTGTCTACCGGATCGGGGTATACAATATCTTCCTCGGGAGGCACTTGGTTTTCGGCCACCAAGAACGGACCCAGGGTATCCTACAGCGTGAGTGCACTTCCGGCGAATGCAACGGTCCCTCGCATTGGTACCGTCACCGTGACCACCACCGCATGGACGACGGCCTATTCGTCAGTATTCACGATTACCCAGACTCCCAATCCGGACTTTACGATTTCCCTCGCCGCTCCTACACCCGAGCTAGCTCGTACGCCGTTTATGCGGCAGTATCAGGTAACCCTGACTAGAATGAACGGCTATGTGGCAGATATCGACTTGGACCGAATATTGCCGACCTTGCCCGTCGGTGCAAGCTTATCGGTGACCTTCAGTCCGTCAAAACTCGTGTGGACGGGGGCGTCTTCCTTCGTCAGCGCCATCCAAACCGCAACTATGACCATTGATACTGGTGCCACGTCCATTGCCCAATGGGGAGACTATACGATCAATGTGCTTGGAAGGGGTGCGCAGACCACCAAATCCGCAGCCGCACTCGTGAAAGTCCAGGACTTCTACGTAACCGCCGATCCCTACTGGACTTTTACGGCACCACTTTCAAACGCCTTCACGCATGGCGTAACCTATGCCGCATTCGGGCTGAATGGTTATACTGCACAAATAACTCTGACGGTACCCCCACCTCAGCCAGTACCGGAAGGCGTGCCGCAGAATCCCTGGTACCAGAAGTTTTGCACCGGGCCGCAAGTAAACTTTAGCAACACGTCGCCTCTCCCAGTGACCTTGTTTCCGAATGGGTTTCCTCGCCTAATTAACTATTCGATCACTCAAAAGCCGATTGCCTATCCAGGCCCAGGTGCAGATACGTGCACGCTTAACACAGCGTCCAGCAATCGGAGTGATTTGGTTTCCTTTTACCTTGACGACATAGAGACCAGCGCTCAGCAAACAAAAATCATTTTAGGGCCAGAGCAAATCACGACGCCGGGAAAGTCCATTTTCAGCCTCACGCTCGTTTCTACTTCAAGTTTGACGCAGACGTTATCGCTCCCAAACTTTGTAGCGCTACAAGGGGCAAGTGCGCCCACCATCACTTGGCTAAGTGGCGTCAATAGCATTTCCACTGGGTATACATATTACGTCCAGATGGAGCCGAAGGCGGGCACAGCCGCAGGTACCTACGCATTTACAATACAAGGCGGTTTTTATTCAGCAAGCGGATACCTAACAGTGGTGGGTCCGCCAAGCTATACGCTGGGAGCGCCCCAACCGGCATTCTCCCAGACCGTTGGGCGAGGAAGCGACGTCGATTATTCCATACCGGTCACGTTTGACAGCGGATTTACCGGACCAGTAAGTTTCACGTCCGTAGTTAATTCAAGCGGCGGCTGCAACTTCACCGACATCATCGTCACCAATCCCCTTTCCGTGACAACTACCGGAACGGCAGTGGTCAACGTCAAGGCCAACAGCACAACCTGTCTCGGCAACTACACAATCACCTTGAACACTTCGCCAGCAAGAGTGCCAGCTCAACAACCGATAGTGCTGACGGCCACAGTTCAACCGGCCAAACCCGCCTCGGTGGTTAGTCCGCCACCAAACACAAAGATTAGTTTGAAGCCACCTTTCATAGTTAAGGTTCCTCCAGGCGTTCAGCGTTTTTCGGTGCGAATTGGTAAAACGAAGGATGACTCCATTTACCTCAGTCAATCGAACATCTCACCGACGGGAAGCGCGAATTGCCCAGCCGGAGTGACTGGCTCTTGTGTGCGACTCCAAGATTTGGTGCAGAATATCGATCCAAATTTAGCCGTCTATGCGACCGTGACATCTACTATTTTGATTGACGGAATAACCACAAATCAAGATCAAACGGCCGTCTATAACGTTTCAACGAAAGAATACATCTATTTAAACAACAAGTTGATAGCCATCGAGCAGTAGATGCTCAATACTTGTAACACTCCCGAAAATGCTGGTAGGCAAAGAAAAAATATGCGCAAGGTTTTCTTAGTAACAATCTCTGTTGGTTTCCTGGCTCAAGCCCAATCCAATAATAGTACTAGCGGTGACAGAATCACTCCCGCCCATGTTTGGAGCGCCATTCAACCCTATCTGATCTCCGCAGGGGATCGCTTCTACAAACCCGGCAATGAGCGCATCTCTGGAACAGGAACGATCAGCCGAGGTGACCCAGGGAAAGTTGTGGCAACATCGGTTCAGGTTACCTGGGAATTTCCAGGCAAGATACGACTTGAGGATGGGGGAGTATCATCGACTTTTAATCCTTCAGCGCCCAACCCATCTGGAAAAAGCTCTTCAGTAAGCGATACGCTTGAAACGCTTGTAGAGGACACTTTCGATGGCTTTTTGTCTGCTCACGCGGGAGATAGTTCGACCCGAGTAATAGGGAAAGGATTTCAATGGCAAGGCCACCCAGGCCAGTTCGTTGACATCGTTCAAGTGACATCACAAAGCAAGGTCAAAGGAAACTCCATTTTGACGAATAAAGAATACCGTTTTGATTCCCGAACCAAGCTCCTTGTGATGGTGTCTTATCTCTCGGCAACTAAAGCCCAGGTCGAGATTATATTCTCCAACTGGCAAAATGTACAGGGACAAATGGTTCCTAAGTCGATTATACGAAATGAGAATGGCGTTATGGTGTTCGCCTTGAATTTGACCACACTCACTGTTGGCGCAAAGATAAACGACGGGAAGTTTGACAATTGAACGGGGAGACTGGAACCAATGCATTCAACGATTAAGAGGACCGGGTTGTTACTGCTGCTTCCGATTATTGCTTTCTCGCAAATTGGAAGTTCGGATCTTAACCCATCTGCCTCAATTATTCCAACCAGAGGATTTAAGCCCGCAAATAGCTACCTACTCGCCGATGTGGAATCGATAAATGCGGGAACTGGAGCCCTTCTATTTTCAATCCCTCTGGCGTCCCTCCCTTCTGGTCCAGGCGGATTCACCGCAGGAGTGTCAATAAACTATAACAGCAAATTGTGGGAGACTGATCCACAGTCGACTTTAACAAATACAGTTTATACACTGAAGTCTTCCGCTCAAGCAGGATGGAGGTTATCGTTAGGCTATACCGTAGAGCTTCGGTTTATTTCGTCAACACGCTCTGCATGTGATGGCGGTGGCCGACCTGTTCAGCTAAAAGTTATCAAGCCCGATGGCAGCGAGCATGTTATGGCTCTGTTCGGAGGACCCACTTATGGTGCTGATTGCGATGCAACTGTTTATCCTGTTGAATCTCTTGCCCCAGGGCACACAGGCTCTGGTGAAGATCCGTTCGCCTCGACCACATCCCAAACTTGGTTCAGCACCGATGGAAGCTTCTTGAACCTTCAAATTGCGCCTGGAAATAATTGGCCACACAATGACGCCACGTTATTTTTGAAAGACGGTTCCCATGTCAACTTTATTGCTCTTTGTCCACCTCTGCAGCCAACGTGTGCTACGAACAGCGGAGATACTGAAATTTACGATAGAAATGGCAACAAGATTGTGTGGCGCAAAAGCGCTACGAATACCCTTTCATTCGAAACTCTAACGGATTCCCAAAACAGAGTTCTTACTTTGGAGCATACCAATTCAAACCAAGACAATGTCAAAGTAGCCGGGGCTGACGGCACGGATTTGCTCTGGACAATTGATTACGTCCCCCAGTCCGAGGTTTCCCCAAATGAAGAATATATAACTTCTTCAAGGCCTCCCAAATTCCAAGTAAAATTAATGGGGTATCCACGCAAAGTGTCCAAGATCACTCTCCCCAATCTCCAAACTTACCAGTTTGAATATGCTGGCCGCTATTCAGAGATTTCAAAAATCACTCTCCCGACAGGAGCATACGCGACATATAGCTACTCTTTGGCACCGGGTTCAGGTGCGCCATTCTACTATCAGATACTAGCCAATACGATCAAAAAGAAAACTTTGTTTCATGATGGTGTTATGGGCGGAGAAGTCTGGGACTATTCCTTTGAACCGCTATTTAGCACAATAACAGCACCTGATCAGCCGGATAAATCGATAGTTGCTGCTGGTTTGGGGATTACCACCAATTACTTCTGTCAAGTTGACTATAGATATAGCGCTGGTTCCGATTGTAGTGGCAGAGTCTACAAAACAATATATCCGGATGGCTCAAGCCTCTTCAAGCAGTGGGGTGATAACAACTTCCCAAGTCCGTCGAGCTTTAACATTCCAGAAGTTAACCCGTGGGTGAAGAAAGAAACCCATGCAATCGCAAATTCTAGTGGCGTTCCCACGCTCGCCTCTACAAAAGTATTTAAGCAAGATAAGAACGGCAACATCACCCGCGTCGAGGAATATGGATGGACAACGCTTTCAGACTCAACAAACGGTCCGAATGTTAGAACTACAATTTCCACATACACGACGCCTACCGATGACTCTGCCCTTACAGTGGCTCCTACTGGAAATCATTATGCAACAGTTAATATGCTGCCCGCAGGCACCTACCGGGGTCCCCGCAATCTCGCGGCTACTATGGAAACGCAAGACTCATCCAACCAAGTTGCTGTTAGAACTGAACGCGACTATGATGCTAGAGGAAACCTAACGGCGGAACGGCGTTGGGATAGCACCAAAGCCATAACCCTTGCATCTGGTACTTCCCTCGGGGGTTCCAACTCAGTAAGAACAGCTTATGGGGCCTACAGCACAAACGGAAACCCCTCGTTCCTGTTGGATTCAGACAACAAAAAGACCACCTACACCTACGGATCGTTTCCAGGTTGCACCTCTTGCACCGATCTTTATCTGACTGCGGAAACCCATGGCGAAACATCCTTACTCACAACCAGCTACGACTATCATTTCGGCATTGGATTGAGGACTAGAGTTACCGATCCCAATGGGATCACAGGGATAACTACCTATGACAAGTACGGACGCCCCAAGCAGGTTCAGGAAGGCGTGGTAATTTCCGGGTTCGGTGCTGGCGAAACCATCACCCCTAAGGCTGAGTCTAAACTTACCAAAGTGTACTTCGATGACGTGCAGCGTTGGGCGTATTCAAAATCCGATTTGAATACGATTGGGGACGGACTGCTGACCACAATACGCTATTTTGATCAGTTGGGGCGGCCTCAAACCGCTTGGCAGCCCGAATTGGCAAGTGGGACGACTACCAACCCTGATATTGCGCCGCCAAGCAACCCCGCAGGTATACGGACTGATTTCCAGTACCTTTACGGATCGGGCAAGAATGTTGAAATGGTCTCGAATCCTTACCAGGTTTCGGAATCATCTGCGGCCCCCGGGCGAGGATGGACGGTTACCTATCGTGACGTTTCTGGCCGCACGTGCGCTGTTGAGACGGTGGACGGTTCCGCTACACCGACACCTGGAAACTGCGCAACGGCTGGTGGCAGCTATACAGGCCGCGCAACCACCACTTACGGAACGGGGGCGACATCCGACGGGCACCTGGTGATTGTAACTGACCCTGATACCAAGAAGCGGGAGACATATTCCGACTCCCTTGGCCGTCTTGTAAAAGTCATAGAAGATCCTTCGTCTTTGGCCTACACCACCACTTACGGCTACGACGCGCTGGACAACCTGAAGACTGTTGCCCAGGGCTCTCAAACCCGTTCATTTGTCTACACATCTCTTAGCAGACTAAAATCGGCAACTAACCCTGAAAACGGAACCACCAGCTACAGTTACAACGACAACGGAACACTCCTCACGAAATCGGATGCCCGTAACGTAGTCACCACCATGGGATACGACGATATAAACCGTGTTATCTCCAAGGGATATTCAACAAATTCCCTAGAGTTAGTAAATTACACTTATGACGGACCCGACGATTCGAGCACGAACTGTTTTTTCAAGGGACGACTGAAGCTGATTTCCAGCGCGATCTCCAGTACGAAGTATTGCTACGACTCCGTGGGAAGATCCGTGAATAGCACCCAAACCATGCCCTCTTCGGGAGGCATTTCCTACCCGTTCCAATACACCTACAACTTGTCAGGCGGGCTCACTTCGGTGACCTATCCATCGAACCGGTTTGTCTCTTACACCTATGATCCATCCGGGCGAACAGTATCGGCTGTCAATGGGAATCTAACTTACGCCTCGGCAATCCAATATGCACCGCACGGGCAGCGATTCCGCAACCGAAAAAGTGAGTAGTGCGGAAAGGCTTGATTCTAGCGGGCGCTGAGCGTTAGGGAGAGCAGGGGCGGGGCTACCAGCATA
>JAYWBH010000264.1:0-6113 GCA_043781815.1 Bryobacterales bacterium
AAACGGCATGTTGCGATTGAAAGCTTGAATCACCCAATCGCGATAAGGCCACATTTCACGATAGTTATCCACATGAATCCCGTGTGTATCGGCATAGCGTGCTGCGTCCAACCAATAGCGCGCACGATGTTCCCCATAGTGTGCCGACGCCAGATATTTGTCCACCAACTTGCCGTAGCTTTCAGCATCTTTCGACGCGACAAAAGCTTCCACCTCAGCCGGATCAGGAGGCAAACCTGTAAGATCCAGCGAAAGTCTTCTAGCCAACGTTCGACGATCCGCTTCAGCAGCAGGAGTCAACCCCTGCTCTTCCAGTTTGGACAAAATGAAATTGTCGATGGGATTTTTCGCCCATCCCGCAGCCTTCACTACAGGCAGTGGTTTCTTTTGCGGAGCCACAAAAGCCCAATGCTCGGTCCATGGAGCGCCCTGTTCAATCCAACGTTTAAGGGTGGCTTTTTGCGAATCGGTCAGCGTTTTATGGGACGCCATCGGCGGCATACGCAGGCCAGCTTTGGCGTGATTGATGCGTTGGAAAATCAAACTTTCTAAAGGCTTGCCAGCAACAATGGGCTGACCATTCTTGCGTTGCTCAAACGCACCTTCACGAGTATCCAGGCGCAGACCAGCCATCCGTGAACCCTTATCGGGGCCATGACAAAGGAAGCAGGCATCGGCAAGAATGGGACGGATTTCCCGTTGAAAATCAACGGCACCGAAAACGTTAAAGGCAGGCAAAAGCAGCAGTAAAGTAGGACGGAAATCAAACATGAAGTGGTCTCTGTTAACAATTACATACCTTTTGGAGCAAAGGTGCAACGAGCGGACTAACGCCAATTCTTTTTACCCCTGCCTCATTGTCAGGGCTGGGTTCGTTGCCGCCGCCTGCCTTGCCGGCCAGAACGCTGCTGCTACCCCAATCCACCCCAACACAACTGCTGCGAATAACCAACTCATCCCGTCCCACGCGAAGGGAGTGCCATTCAGCACCAACACTTTGCTCAATGCCAAAGACACTGGCAAAGAAATCGCCCAACTCAAGGCTACGGCAAAGACTCCCCACCGCACCGCGTCGAAGCCCAACCGCGCCGGCGTTGCACCCAATGCTGATCGTATTGCCAACTCCACTTTCCTTTCCGCGAACGTTGCAGCAAGGCTTGATGCCAATCCAAACCCCACGATAATGGCCGATAGCATCCCGAACAGCCCAAGCAATTGGACCATCGCCCGCCGCCCCGCCAGCGATTTTTCAAGGTACGCTGCCAGCGGCTTCACACTCACCCGCTGAATCTCTGGGTCTACGTTCCACACCGCCCAAGCCACTGCATTTTCCAATTGATCAGCCCCAAGCCCACTTCGAATGAAGTAGTGAAATCCTTCCAATGCGATTTGGTTAGATGTCACAAGAATCTGCGGCGCCTGTTCCAGAGTTAAGTCCCTATTCCGTGTGTTCCCAATCATCCCGACAATCACATGGCCCTCATACGGCTTCATCGCAAATCCATTATAAAAACTCACCCGCAGTTTGCGGCCGATGGGCGATCGCCCAGCCAGATACCTATCGGCGAATATCTGATTCACCAACGCCGACCGATTCGCACCCAGCCTGTCCGCAGCATTGAAATCTCGGCCCACCAGCACAGGAATGGAAAGCATCGGCAGCAATGTCGGACTGACTACGCCAAAGCGCGCCATCCTCTGTTCATCGCGTGGTGTATTTTCATCGTCCAGTAAAAACCGCGTACGCCCGCTGCCAACTGGCATTGAAGTTCCACCCGAGGCCGCCGTCACGCCCGGAATGCGTTCCAACTCCGCAATCACGCGCTGATGAAATTCAATCATTTTTCGGTCTGTGTTGTATTTCGTCTCAGATATGCCGATTCCCGCAATCAGAATCTGTTCCGTGCGAAATCCGCGGTCCGCTTCAAGCAGCCCCTGAACGTTACGAAAGATCACAATCCCTGCATAACTCAACGTCGCCGTCAGCGTCATTTGAATCACCGCCAGCCCGAAGCGCAACCGGTTGGACTTAAACCCTGTGGCCGTTCGGCTATTCGACATAATCGCCGCATACAGCGCTCCATCGCGAATAGTAATCAGCGAAGCCATGCCGCTCACAAGACTCGCCACAATGGCCGCAAGTCCCACCAGACCACAAGTTATCCAATCAATTGAGGCTTTGTTCCACAGCTCAAGCTGCCCCAGTTCGCCCCCCAACAAAGTTGAGGAATGCAACGCAGTCAAAAGCAAAAATGCACCAGCAACACCAAACAGCGCGCTGCCAATTCCCAGCCAGAACAACTCACCTGCCTGCCCCAAAAGTACCTGCCTCATTGATGCGCCAAGACAAAGCTGGATTCCCGCCGACCGTTGTTGCCGCAACCACTGCGCCAACCAAATGCCACTGGCATTGGCTACTGAGATAAGCAATAGAGTTGCGATGGCCGCCCACATCCAGTAAATCAACTTGAATCTACTGCCGATCAAAGAGGCGTTCAAATCCTCCGTGCGGAATCGTACTTCTTTGTTGGTAGCGGCAAACCGTTCGGCCAGTTCGCTGGACCTCGCATTCAATTCCGACTGGAATTGTCGGGCCTGCCCACCGGCCGCAAGTCTAGCAATTGCACCAAGCCCACCAGCACCCCTACCGTTCCAATAGTCAACGCGATTTAGTGGAATGTAAATCTGAGGGCTCTCTCCAGCCAGCGGAAAATCGAACCAGGAAGGCATTACGCCAGCAATCAGAAATGGCGCGGAATTAATCCAAACAACTCGATTTTCGGCGGCATCGCCGCCCAACAATTTCACCCACGCAGAGTGCGAAAGCCAAACGTAATTCTGGTTCCCCTGCTGCTCATGGTCACGCGTCAACGCTTGACCAACTTCTGGCCTTACGCCCAGGGTGTCAAAGAATTCCCCAGTCACTTGCAGCGAAAGTACAACCTCAACGTGCCCATGTTGCTCAGTTTGCAATCCCCACGTACGGGTCGAATATCCTGCAACATTCTGGACCGAAGCGGTACGCAACTCTTCCAAATCCATCCAGCTCAGCCCACCTGTTTGACCCTTGTGAAAGGATTCCAAGGCTAACAAACGTTCCGGCTCAGGGAAGGGAATTACCGAACGAAGCAGTGGGTAGGAGATGGCCAACCAAATTCCGCTGACAGCCAAAGCAGACCCAATAACAGCGATAAAAGCTGCGGAGCAAGGCCAATCTCTAAGTCTTCGTTTTAGTGAAACCACACATCGATATTAATACAGTCGTTCTTTACATCGCGGCGAATCGTAAGGCAGCGGAGTTGATGCAGTAGCGCAGCCGTGCGGGCTCTGGACCATCGGGAAACAGGTGACCTAAATGGCCGTCGCAACGGCGGCACAACACTTCCAACTGGGAACCGTCCTCAATCGTATAAATATTCGCTGCGGCAATTGGTGCTGTGAAACTTGGCCAGCCTGTGCCGGATTCATATTTATCGGTTGAACGAAATAGCGCAATGGCGCAACCGGCACAACGGTAAATTCCGGTTGCATCGTGCTTGTTGTACTTCCCCATAAATCTGATTTCGGTGTCTTTCTTGCGCAGCACAGCGTAACCCATGGGCGTCAATCGTTGTTGCCATCCGCGCGGGTCCAGAAGCATTTTGGGGATCATCTTCTCACCGGTAATTTTCCCGTCAGCTCCGAACTCGACGATCTTAACCGGTTCACCATCTTTTGGTTCCGCAGCCGCTTCTTCAATCTTTGTGGCGCATCCGCAGAGTGAAAGCAATCCTGCGAGCAGACCACGGCGAGTACCCATGTTAGCGACCCTCCTTTGGCAGAACTCGGTGCGAGACATAAAAGTAGAGGCGAAGGAGAATCCGATACCGAGCCAAGCCAAACATCGCTCCCTCGCGGTCACGGCTCGGATTGGCTTACCACTACGCACGAACTTCCGTGATTCGCCTGCATTTCTACGAATCTATCACCGCATGTGACTTCAGAATAACGCGGGTTATAGTAAGAGTAAGAACCACATGAAGAATTTGCTTTTCGCCATAGCCGTTGCCATACCCCTTTGCGCCCAGGATTTCAGTGATCTCCACGTGGAAAAAGTGGCTGGAGGGTATCAGTTTTTAGAAGGGCCGGTCTGGTCTAAGGAAGGTGGCTTTTTGTTGTTCAGTGATGTGCCCGCATCTAAAGTAATGAAGATGGATACCGATGGAATCAAAGTTTTTCGATCTCCTTCAGGGAAGACCAATGGCAACACCATTGATGCGCAGGGTCGGGTATTATCGTGCGAATCAGAAGGTCGTCGGGTAGTTCGGCAGGATAAAAAAGGCAACTGGGAAACGCTTGCCGATAAGTGGGAGGGCAAGAAACTGAATGCCCCAAACGACATTGTTGTGCGTAAAGATGGGCACATCTATTTCACTGACCCGGCGTTTGGAGATCAGGCCGATAAGCGGGAACTGGATTTCTATGGTGTCTATCACATTCCTCCCAAAGGCCCCATGGAATTGGTGGCTAAACCCACTGGCCGTCCCAACGGGATTGCATTTTCACCCAAGGGGAATCTGCTTTATGTTGCCAACACCGATGAACGAAACATTCGCGCTTACGATCTGGATAAGAGCGGCAAGGCCAGTAACGAGCGGGTATTGATTTCCAATATTGATGGGCCTCCCGATGGCATGCGCGTGGATGAGAAGGGCAATTTGTGGATCACCTGCCGCGGAATTGCAGTCTATACTGCGGAGGGTAAATTTTTGCACTTTATTGAAATTGGCGAAGCTCCTGCAAACATCGCGTTTGGGGAGTCGGATATGGAAACGCTATACGTGACCGCACGTACGTCGCTGTATCGCATCCGCACTGGAGTGAAGGGCGCGGTGCAACATTAACGCGTCGGATAACCGCAAGTATCCACCCCGCCCTATATTAGGTGTTGGCGCATTGATTTTTGATGCGGGCCGTATTCTGCTGGTGGAACGAGGTCGGGAACCGCTGAAGGGTTGGTGGTCTTTACCTGGCGGCGCGGTGGAGACTGGGGAACGGCTGAGCGATGCCATTAAACGGGAAGTGCTGGAGGAAACAAATCTTTCAGTGGAGGCCATTGAAGCGGTGGAGATCTTTGAACGGTTGATGTACGACGCCGCTGATTGCATTGAATATCATTACGTATTGATCGACTATTTGTGCCAAGTGCGCGGAGGCGAACTTCGCGCTGGGGATGATTCCAGTAACGTGGCCTGGGTAAAAAGAGAAGACCTGGCTACTTACAAGATAACTGAAGGCACATTGCCTGTAATTGAAAAAGCGTTCCAAATCCATGAATCAAAGCAGTCTTGAAATCTTAGAATATGCTGCGCTGAAAGCTTTGCTGGGGCGTTTTGTGTCCACATCGCTGGGGCAATCAGAGTTAGATAAAGTAAGTCCTTCCACGGATCGCGATGCGCTTGAACTAACTCTGGCGGAAACGTCTGAGGCGATGGAATACAATCAATCGGCAGTTTCCCCGGCAAGTACCAGTGGCCGGGGTGCGGCGCGTTTGGTGTTTCAGGATTTGCCAGATGCCGCGCAAGCCTTGGCACGCATTTCCATTGAAGGTGCTTCGCTGGATGCACGCGAAATTTTGGACATCATCCAGTGGTTGGAACGGGCATCGGAATCGCGGATGTATCTGCTTTCTGCTGCCCAAAGGTTCCCCCGGTTAGGTAAGAAGGCTGGGCAAATTGGCGAGTTTCGCGGTATTTTGCGCGATCTTGCGGGTAAGATTTTGCCTGATGGTTCAGTGGCGGATCATGCCAGTGTGGCGCTGGAACGCATTCGCCGGGGCATGGCTCGGCAGCAGACTTTAATCCAGGAATCGTTGGAAAAGTTCATGCGGGCTCATCGCGATGAAGGGGTGCTGCAGGAAGAAT
Source organism: Bryobacterales bacterium (assembly GCA_043781815.1). GTDB lineage: Bacteria > Acidobacteriota > Terriglobia > Bryobacterales > Bryobacteraceae > JANXSF01. The sequence continues at coordinate 5,904 of JAYWBH010000264.1, forward strand.
TTGTCACCATTCGGAATGATCGTTACGTGGTTCCATTAGTTGCCGGACAGCGACGCAAAGTGGATGGCGTGATTCATGCGGCAAGTGGCAGTGGCCAAACTTTGTTCGTGGAACCGATGGCCACCATTGAGTTGAACAACGAGTTAGTCAGGCTTTCAGAAGAAGAGATGCGCGAAGTGCATCGAATTCTGCGTGAAATGACGGCCCAGT
>JAYWBH010000265.1:0-6087 GCA_043781815.1 Bryobacterales bacterium
GGACCGCCACCAGCGGGTCGGGGACGCGGTGGACCTGCTTGCTGTGGTTGGTTGGGCAGCACAACAGACAAAGTGACGGCACCTTCATTCGGTTCACCAACTCCACTCTTCGCCGGACCTCCACGACCACCTCCTCCACCCTGAATTCCACCACTCACAGGGAAGGCTGTTGAGGATGTACGAGCTAAGTTAGAAGTCATACCGCCGGGACAATTTGGAGAGCTACTTACATTGGTGTTGGTAGCAATGCGCTTCTGCCATTCAACGCGGCCAAGGTCGGTATCAAAGGCCACAACTTGATCGGAACTGCCGCCAACGTAGCCCATGGAACGGAAACCACGATAGCCGATGTAACGGTCCATCAGCATCATGGTTGAGGGTGCATTGCTATTGATCTTAATCTTCCATAGAAACTCAAAGCCTCCTTTTTCAAGGCCCGCTTTGGAGATCTTCGGGTCTGTCCGAACCCAGGATGAACGATGCGCATCGGCACCGCTGGTGACCCAATCATTGCCACCTCGTCCGAACTGGGCGGAGGCTGGTTCAACGCCGAAGAAGGCGCAGGCGGCTACTATTGCTGAAAGATTTCGCATCACTGAAGAAATTCCTTTACTTGTTACCCACCGCTTCGGCAATCGCTTTTTCAGCGAGTGCCGCCATTACTTTGTAGCCAGCCGCGTTGGGGAGCAAGCCGTCATCTGTTAGGGTTTTGTTGAAATCACGGCCAATGGCCAGTGCCGAATAATAGTCCAGATAAACGCAACCACTGCTTTGGGCATAGTCCTTGATCCATCCATTTAGACCAATGATTTTGCCTTGCGGTGGAATGGCGTGTTTGCCTGCATAGTAAGTAGAGGCTGGAGTAACTGAAGCAATCACAATCTTGATGCCGTTGAACTTGGCTAACTGGACCATGGAAATATAGTTATCAGCAATGACTCCTTGGGTGGCGGATAGTAAGTCATTCAACCCGGCTTGGATTACCACTACCGCAGGTTTGATTGCGATCACGTCCTGTTGAAAGCGAACCAACATTTGCGCCGAGCTCTGGCGTTCAATACCGCGATTCAAAAAAGCTTTGCCGGGAAAGAAATCGGCCCCCCAGTTTTGGGTGATTTCATCACCCAGAAATACGACGCGCATTTCCCCTGGCTTAGGCTTGGGCAATTCAGAGTTTTCACTGCCGTACCGATTCAGCCCACCCCAATCCCACAGTAACTTCCGCTGTGCTTCAATCCGTTTCTCAAGGCTTTCCGTGGACTGCGTCCATGCGCAACAACTGGTGACCCCAATAAGAATCGCAATGATCCGAGTAAGCAGCATGATAGTTATTGTTTTATGCCGTAACAATACAAAATGTTATCGAACGTGGCAATATAAACGCGACCGTTGGCAACGGAAAGTCCGCTCCAATGATTCCAGGATTGAATGTCATTGCCACTGGACCATAGTTCCTTTCCAGTTACTGCATCCAGGGCATAGAGTACAGCTTTAGTGGAAGCAGGAATTCGCCGTTCAGCCACATCATCCAGGCCGACGTCGGGATAAGCTTGATCGGTATTTTCACCATTTCCATAAGCGAATATTACGCCATTAGCAATTACCGGCGGTTCAGCACGGTTCATGTCACGGGAGATCCAAGCCGGAGCAAGCTGTAACTTACCGTTCTTTTCTTCCATCTTGAATGCGACAATGGCACCATCTTTTACAGGGCCATTTTCAATGGGTGCTTTGAACTTGGAATGCTTGGCACCCCAGATAGGAGTAAGTACCCAACGCGTTCCTTTTGCATCTTCCCAACTTGCCAGCGATCCCCAAATTCCTGCCGAGGCAAAGTTCACGTCTTCATTGCAAATTAGCGGACCACGGAAGAGCGGGGTGCGATGATCGTCACCACCAATGGAATCGGTATCCATCAGAAACAGGCGGCACTCTTTGCTGGCATCTACCATTAACTCTTTGCCTTTGTAATTGAAGATGACCGGTGTAACTTGCATGTCTAAGTCACGTTTCACCAACCATTCCGCGTTCGATGGCCCGTAGTAATCTTTGAGCTTCATTGCTTTCGTTATAGGATACTGTTTAACGCCGATCATGCCATTGCCGTAGACGCCATTTTCGGGGTCCCAACGGCCATCGCCGGTCCCAGTATAGAGGGTGCCATCTTCGCCCATAGCCGGACCGGTGCGTCCCCACATACCACCACCAGCAGGGCCCCAGGTGCCTACTTTATTCGTCGCCAAGTCGTAAGCGTAAACAATGTTCGGGTTGCCCCCACAGCCTTGGGCGGTGTGCGTGTAAATGACATTTTTATAAAGGTTCAGCGCATAGGGCTTACCGTTGGCGGGCATGAACTTGGCCGGAGTTTTTACATCTTCTCCATCGGCGACATTGAGTTGATGAAGCATGCCGTCCCACGATGCGGTGTAGATAGTATATTTGCCAGGAGTTCCGCTTGGACCGATGACTGGCGTCGCCGTAATTCCGCCAGGGCATAGAATGCCAGCACCACGACCACCTGTTGGTGGCGTGTAGGAACTTTGAAAATGCTTCTTCCAGATAACCTTGCCGGTCTCGACGTCAATGCCGTAAATATTGTCAGAAACACCGGTTTCAATCAGAATCTGCTTCGGTCCGGCAGGGGTATCGACACGACTGACGATGAGTGGTGGAAACAGCGAATGCATCTGGCGGGGTTCGTTATCCAGCTTGATCTTCCACAGCAGCTTCATGTTTTTGACGGTACTTGGGGAGAGGAGTTTTTCATCCTTTTGCCAGGCAGTACGTTTGGGGTCACCACCATCTGTAAGCCAGTCTGCTGCAAAAACATTTGCGCAGCTAAACGTGATCGCCATCATGACGATGAATCGCCGCATGCCTCACCTCGTGTCGAATCGATATCTGAAGGGCTACTTGAGAAAATAGAGTAGCCCGGGACAAGCATATAACTCAAAGATAGGGTGAGTCAAGATGCTGGTAACAGTGCTTATGGCTGAATGAGTTTGCGCACTAATCGTGTTGCTGGATAGGCTAAAAGCAGAAGGCAAGCGGCAATCAGACTGTTCGTTTGATCGTTCCAGGCGACGCCAACCAGATAGCCTCCGCTGGCCAAAATGACGATCAAAATTGTCCAGGGAACGCCCCGGGCTTTGAAGGGTCGGAACAAGTCTGAAGCTCTGCGACGCATTACCAGCAATGCGATGAAGGATGTGGCGTAGTTAACGACAAACATGAATGAGCCGATGGCCGATAGTTTTTCAAAGGTGCCGGTGGCGGTGAAAAATACGATTAAAGAAGTGCTCAGGATCAACCCGTAGGTAGGCGTTCCTGCAGCGTTTACATAAGACAGTTTATGCCACAACAGCCCGGAGCGGCCCATGGAAAATGCTAGGCGGGAATTCATTAATATCATGGGATGGATGACGGCAACGGCCATGATCAGCGATAGCAAAGTGACGATGCGCGCGCCAGTTGGCCCAAGCAATTGTTGTGCGACATCGGCTGCGGCTAACTTTGACGATGCCAGTTGCTGTATGGGGAGCACATAGAGGAACGCGGCATTGAGTGTGATGTAAAAGACAATGATTACAAGGACTCCGTAGATCATGGACCGTTCCATGGTGCCGTCTGATTTGCGATTTTCCTCAGAGAAGTAAATGGCGCTATACCATCCGTCGTAATCCATGATGATGTAACGCATGGCCAGAAACGCACCACTGAGGGCAGACCAGGAAGGATCGTGATGGATGGCAACAGCGGCATTCGTCTTGGCTGATCCTCCCCAAATAAAACAACAGACGATTAGAAAGATTACAGCACCGGCTTGAAGGATGGAAGTCCATTCCTGCATCCGTCCGCTGGCCCGAATTCCTTGCCATTGAATGACGGCGAAAAACAGAATTACGCCAATGGAGAAAAACGTTTCTCTGCCAGAGAGACTAGGCCATAGGGCAACTGCAAAGTCCGAACCAGTGACGGCAATAGAGGCAGCGGCGGCACAGGTTGCAACCAGATCGCTCCAACCGATGGTGACGCCTGCGGCTTCTCCGAATGCTTCTTTGGCATAGACGTAGAGTCCGCCAGCTTCAGGAAACAGCGCGGCAAGTTCAGCCACGGCCATGGTTCCGATGAGCGCGTAGAATCCACCGATGGCCCACAACGCCAGCATCATTGCGGGCGATGCCGCCTGTGCCGCGACGAAGCCGGGAGAACGAAGAATTCCGGGTCCGACAGTTCCGCCGATGGTGACAGCTACACCAAAGGCAGCGCCCAGGACACGTTGAAGAGTCGGCGTTTGACTGCGAATTTCCGGTTCAGGGAGCAAGATTGTTAGTATACGAGCTTGTGGCCCATTCTGAATTCACGCAGGCACGGAACCCTGCAATGGATGCCCCATGACGCTGACGCCACAACCAATAATCATTGCGTAAATCAACCCAGAAAGTTCCCAATAACCAGGTGTCCTGGTTTGTATCCAGCGTGAAATGATGCGCGTATTCATGGGTCAACGTTGTTTCCAGAGCGTTGTCTAAACCAATGAACGTTTGATAAAACGGACTCGGTGCGAATCCGGGACGACGCGGGCCAGGACCCATGGAACAGCCTCCTGTGCGATCACGGTCAATGTCGTAACCAAGGGTGTCTGTCACAAATAGGTTGATCTTTCCTCGTGCAAGAAATTGATCGGGGATCAACGAGCGTCCTTGTTTGCGGAGGTAAGCTCCTTCGATAGAGGTCACATTAAAGACGATGCCACTGGTTGAAAATTCGCGACGAGCTTTTTCCTGGTGAGCAAAAAACTTGGCACGCTCGCTTTCTGTCAAGCCCTTACCGGAGTGCGCACCTTGGTCGAACATCAGGTGCACTTGAATCACAATAGGCGTCATTTGCTGTCGATTATTGAGCTGGGATGCACCCAGCGCAGAGGCGACGAACGTCCTTCGGGTAGAGACAGGAATTAGCTTGTCCGCTGGCATGGATCTTAAGCCCCCATTCTATTACCAGTGCATGAACGAGCGACTTCACCCTCTACGCCTGGCGAACTTCCACTAGCCATGAACCGTCGGGTAACTGATCGATCCCAAAATCTACTGGCAGAAATGCGCGAATGGTTTCCATATTCGCTTTTGCATGAGCGGAGATTTTAGTGGTGGTGAAACGTCCGCTACCGGCCAGGGCCAAGGGGACCAATAGTTGATCGGCCAGGAATTCGCAGATGGCGGCTTTTGAGGTCATGTATCGTTTCGCTTGCAGTGCGGCGTCGGCAGTTACTTCCTCTGAGGACAGCCCTTGTTTGGCGAAGCCTGTGAACACTTCCGTAATTCCTTCGTAACTCATTTCCAACAGCACATTGCCGGAACCATTTTTCATGGACAAATTGGCCAAGCCCAAGGTTCGTTCCAACTCCTTTACCTCTTGCGTTGCCTGGTGCCCTGTAAGATTTGTAACTGAGGTCATGGCTTTTCGCTGGATGGGAACGCCGCGATCCACCAGCGTTATTGGACGGAAACGGACCCCAGGGGCAATGGTCGTCTTGAAACGGCCTGTGCCGATGGGCAGCAGTCCTACAGAAGCTGCTTGCAAGGTGACGGTTGGGCTCATTTTGACAATCTGGGGCAGATATGTTTTGGTGAGAAATTCTATGGGCGGGGCATTGCGATTTCCGATGCCCCCTTCAATGGTCACCTCGCTTACCCCTTTTGCAAGAGACAGCACGGGCAGCATGGTTTGCAGAATCAGGCTGATGGGAATTGCAGCGCTGAAAGTGAAATCGTACTGGCCAGCGATTACGTCACCAGGGAAAAAAGTGAACTGGCTGGAACCAAGGGACACACCATCCACACCTGCTGAGCAAAGTCGCATTGCCGATTCAATTACGGCTACATGTTGTTTGAGTAAGCCTGGTTTGGCCCGGCTGGCGCGAATGTTCTTTACGCGAAACGGCTGGCCTGTAACCATGGATAAAGCAAGCGCTGTGCGAGGAATTTGTCCACCACCTTCGGCAGCGGAACCATCTAAAATCACCATCTGCATTTCAATCTGTTAATGATTACATTTCCTGGGACTTTTAGGGGATGTACGATGAAG
>JAYWBH010000266.1:0-1915 GCA_043781815.1 Bryobacterales bacterium
GAACCCAATCGTCGTTTAAGCCAATGGTCCGATTCCGGCTTGCGTCAGGCGAATCCGCATTGGCCGGAACGCTTTGGTGAACTGCTGTTCGTTAAATAAAAAATGCAGCAGGCCGTCAAGCAATTTACCGTCACCACAAAGGGCAAAGGTCTCTATGAATTTACCGGTCAAACAGCGTCCTGGGTTCAAGATCAAAAGATTCGCACTGGCTTGTTGACCCTATTTATTCGTCATACTTCGGCATCGTTGACCATCCAGGAAAATGCCGACCCGGATGTGATTGCTGACTTAAACGATTTCTTCTCGCGGCTTGCTCCTGAAGGGGATCACCGATATCGTCACACCGCGGAAGGTCCCGATGATATGCCCGCCCACATCCGCACAGCATTGACCATGACACAGCTTTCCATTCCGGTTGTGGATGGTCGGATGGGACTTGGAACATGGCAGGGCATTTATGTTTTTGAGCACAGAGCGCAGTCACACCGCAGGAATGTATTGGTCCATCTGCTTGGCGAGTGAATGGGCTTCAGATTAATTTCTGTAGCGATAAGGTACGCAGCAGTTCAATGGTAATAGGACGCTTGGCATCCCAAAAAACCAGCGACTCCCAAAATTCCCTGGCTGGTATGGAATTGAACAGCCGGGCCGCTTGTTCCGCTTGGACCTGGCTCTCCAAACTTAGAAATGCAGAAGCGTCGTCAAACACTACCGGCTTACCGTCAATTGGACCAATGGCGTGGAATCTCAAATTCTTATGCAAACAACTGGTGGCCACTTTCCAGGGTGCGAAGGTATAATTGCCCACTCCAAAAATGGCGAACCGAGGGGCGCGTTTATACACGCTGCTGGCCCGCGCGTCCAGTATCGCGCTATAGCTTTCAAGGTAAGCCAACGTTTGCGGGGCAATGTTTGCAGTAGGGGCGCTGGTCTTCAATTGCGGGACAAGCAACATGCGACGCGGCAGCGGCACCACGGTTCGCGAAAGGTCGGAACTCTTCAGCAACGGGTACAAGTGGTTGCCTTCCAGCTTCACAATTTCAGCGAATCCATTGCTGTAGTGATCATTTCCTAAGGCGGTGAGTTCCAGTATTTTTGCAGCATCATGTTTAATGCCACTGCGCCAGTTGATGCGCTCCGTTGCTGCCAGATTTTTCCTTTTATCAAACAGTGTTTGGTTGGAAATCAGCAACCCGTTATGCGTTGTCAACCTTGGCCCTGCAGCATGAACATCAAGTAAACAGGCACTTACGGCGGCACCAAAATACTTTTTGGCATCTATCGAAATTGTAGTGGCCCCCAAGTTCCCATTGGCCAAGCGGACCATGATGCGCCGCGCTACCGATGACTTCACCAGCATCACCATTCGCGCGTCCAACCCTTGCATGGCATCTATCCACTGCAGCAGCAGCCATTCGGAAACATCAAAATTACTTTTGCCGGTCAATGCGTCCAGTCCGCGTTGCACAGCGGTGGATTCGCGTGCCGGGGCATTGCCTGATTCCAACACGCCGAGCCGCGAACTGGTGACCCACGGCGGATTTCCTAAAATCAGCACTGGCTGCGGAAGCGATGCAATGCATTGTTTCCAGTTGATGGCGAAGCAATCGGCTTCAATCAATTCAACCCGCTTATCTGCTCCACTCAATTCGGAAAGATATTCGGCGTTGCGGTCTACCCCAACTACACGTTCCAAAAGTGGAAATTGATGCAGTGCCGCACGGATGAAAGATCCCTGGCCGCAGGTTGGTTCCAGCACCGAACGTGGCCTAAAACCTTGTTCGTAAACGTGGCGGACTGTGGATGCAGCCAGTGCCGCGGGTGTTTGAAAATCACCGAACTCAAGCCGTTTTCCCCTAGCCGCCTTGTATGATATGAGTGTCACTGATTCACCATGCGTCCAGCCATAATCATA
>JAYWBH010000267.1:0-6078 GCA_043781815.1 Bryobacterales bacterium
ATGAAAGTTACTTCGTCAAGGAAGAATCGGAATGAGCGATGATCGAATTGGAATCCTTGGACCGGATTTGCTTGTCGAGTTGCAGCAGCCCTTGAGGGCTACCGGAGAAGAAATTTTCGATTTCGTTTGCGGGACCAGGCTTGCCAATCAAATATCCCTGGATTACGTCACATCCCAAAACGCGTAAAGTCTGCATTTGACGTTCGGTTTCAACTCCCTCGCCAACAACTTTCAACCCCATTCCATGAGCCAGTTCCACAATGGCTTGAATGACGGGAACAGTGCTCTTTGAATCTTCGGAAATCTCGCGAATAAAGGACTGATCAATTTTCACGCTAGCTACAGGAAGTTTTTGCAGATAGCTGAGGGAAGAATAGCCAGTCCCAAAATCGTCGATGGCCAATGTAATGCCCAAGTCCCGCAGTTGACGTAACCGCGGCAATGATTCTTCCACATACTCCATCAACGTGGTTTCGGTCAGTTCCAGTTCCAGCATCTCAGGATTCAATCCCGATTCCGCTAATGTGCAGCGGACAAATTCCACGAAGTTGGCATCCGCAAGCTGCCGGGCCGACACGTTGACAGCCATCTTAAATGGTGAATGACCCAACTGCTGCCAGGCCACACTTTGGCGGCATGCTTCCCGAAACACCCAAGCGCCAATCGGCACAATCAAGCCGGTCTCTTCGGCAACAGGAATGAAATCCGCTGGTGACACCCGGCCGAGCTCCGGACTATCCCACCGTAAGAGCGCCTCCATTCCCACCAGTGATCGTTGAATGTCGGTTTGAGGCTGGTAATACAGGTGGAATTCATTATTCTGCAAGGCCAGCGACAAGGCTTTTTCCATGCTCATTTTCTTGCGGAGAACTGCTCCAATTTGTGGCCCGTACAGCAGGCAACCATTTCGTCCGTGGCTCTTCACCTGATACAGAGCCAAGTCGGCGTTCCGTAATAAGGTGACCGTGTCCTGTCCGTCTGAAGGGTACAGACTGATCCCAATACTGGCGGCGACGTAGGTTTCCTGCTCTCCTAAACCAATCGCCTGGATAATCTCGTGAAGCATCTTCTGGGCTTGCTCCTCCGCCGCTTCGGCATTTGCAACTGAGCTTAGGACAACGGTAAACTCATCCCCACCCACCCGGGCCACTGTGTCGCTCTGCTTCACACAGCGGGCCAATCTTTGGGCAACCACTCGCAGCACAGTATCCCCGGCACGATGCCCCAGTAAGTCATTGACTTGCTTAAACCGGTCCAGGTCAATCATCAGCACCGCCACCAAGTGCTGATCACGCGCGGCCCATGTTATGGCCTGTTCAAGCCGTTCTTGCAGCAACCGCCGGTTGGCGAGTTCGGTCAATGCGTCGCGCTGCGCCTGGAAGGAGAGTTCCTCGTAAAGACGGCGATGATCTATGGCTGTGGCAGCTAACTGTACCGCGCCGTGCAATACTCCCAACTCACCCACTTCCGGCTTCCTCGACGTGCGGAAATAGATATCTACCGTCCCCAATGCGTGTCCGGAATTGGAAAGGACACGTTGCGACCAGCAGGCAAGAAACCCATGCTGAACAGCGGCGTCCCGCAGGCTATCCCACATAGGGTCGTCGGTGATTAAGGAATACACCGGCTGACCAGATTGAAGAGCGGCCCAACTTGCGCCCAACCCGTCAGGGGCTGGCAGCAAATAATGACTTTGGACAAACGAAACCGGCAGATCGACACCCGCAATTTCCTTCAACTTTCCATCGTGGAAAATCGAGACGGCGGTCACCGAACCGGGTAACTGTTGCTGAACCAACCGGCACAGGGCTTCCAGCACGTTTTGAAGAGGCTCGTTCTTTCCTGTTAGTTCCAGAACCAGACTCCGTTCCGCCTCTAGCCGGGCGCTTTGGCCTAGTTGTTCATTTTTTTCACGCTCATGCGCCAGTTCTTTGTCCCGTTCAGACCGGAAGCTGCTCAACAATGACCACACCAGCCGGGCCAAGGTCAGAACCAACAGCACCAGTTCCACCACAACCCGCAGCAGGGTGCTTTGTACAAGTTGTGACTGTTTTTTTGCGTGCTCACCAAGATCCAATCGCATAACCTGCAACGCACCGGACGCATTTTCGAAAGCTTCAGTACCTAGCTTGGATTCCAGGTGAACGGCTTGGGCTGCCCGGCCTTCCAGAATCAGGGAAATCACTTCGTCTCGAACTTGCAAATAAGCACGCCACCGGCTGCGGAATTCACCTGCTCCTTGCAACGCTGCTTTCGGCAAATCAAGTGACACCAAGGTAGTCAGCCTGGCCTGAACTTCCGCATCGGCCACACGAGCCTTGCTAATGTAGGGCAATTGTTCGTTGGGGTCTGAGGTAGTCATGGCGTAGACGAATCTGCGCCTGCTTTCCTGCATGTAGTATTGAATGTCACCTTGGGCCTCGGAAGCAGGCACGCCCACTGTTTGCATGGCCCGGACGGCCACCACAGAGTTACGGATACTAATTCCGGAAACAACAACTCCAATGGATGCCAACAGACCCAGCAACGGCAGAAACTTGACTCTTCCGAAGCTAGGCATGTCAATCTACTACTGCAACGAGTAGTTAGCCTCGCCTGGCAATTTGTTATCCACAGTCAGGACTTTAACAAGGTAGGAACATTGCGGTGTGAGCGCGGACTCAGCTTCCACCACAGCTATGGCGCCCGGTACGTTGTAGACGAATTCGCAGGCGCTTTTAGCCGAATTCAGGGTCTTTGAACCAATGGGTTCTCCACCCCGGAATTCCTGATTCATTAGAAATCGCCGGTATTCCCCCGCCGTCATGTGGACGACCACATCAAGGGACATCTGATATGCCGCGCTTTGCGGATCTCGATGCACGATTGTGACCCGGCGCTGGTTAGCCCATTGCCGGACTTCTCCCAGTATCAAGCGCCGTAGCTGCACCATTTCAATATTGCCGACAGGATTGAGCTTATTGACGATTACCGCCACTTGCGTGCGTTGTTGCACTTTTGCTCCGCCAGTGATTGTGGCGGCTATCATAAAGAATGCGATAGAGCTGATTCGGTGGAGACTCATAGCTTCCTCAAAACGTAAACGAGAAGTTCACCTCGGCGGTGGTTTCGCCGGGTTGATTCCGCCTCAATACTCTTTGTGACTCGAATTTAACTGCCGCGAATTCCGAAAGGTCATAGCGGATGCCACCCACATAGGAACTGCGTAATACTCCACCATCCACCAATCCACGGGAGATCGGATCTCGCGGGGATGAGTTGGCCCATTCGTAACGAAAGTATGGACGCCAAGCCCCGGAAACACGGTAGCTCCATTGCGTGTACAGTCCCGGAAGATAAGTGGAGATTTTCGCAATCCCGGGTGTTGTCTGGGTGTGTTTTACCCCCACGAATTCCGTGATTGCCTCCAAGCGGCCCCGGTTATAAGCTCCATACGCTGCCAGGATCTGTTGCGCTATGGGAACATGATTCAGGTTCAAACGATCCCGGTAGAGCGATGCCCCCAACTCCAACCCAGATATCTTTGATGGTCTGGAGTGGAGTGCAAGATTGATGGATTTACCCCGGGTGTTGTCCTTAACGGTTTGTACACTTTCAGTCCGGTAATCGCGTCCATTACCGATTTCAACCGTATATCCTAGATTGAGTTTTGGCGAGGGTACAGCGCCGTAAAAAGAAACTCCCACGTTGTGCATCGGCAGAACTCCACCATCATCCTCAAAATTAAAAAGCCTGGGACGGGTTGCAGCAGTCTGAAACCACTTTCCATGATGGAACGCAGTGTTGTAATAGCCAATGGCCGAATGGTACCGGCCTATATCGACATTAAAGTACTGGTTCTGGCGATATTGAAATATGAATCGTTCCAAATCCACGCTCAGGCCGTTGCTTTCTTTGTTCTCAAGCACCGTTTCCATTAGAAAGCCGAAGTGATCCCCAATGCGCGATGTTACAAAAAGATCGACTTGCCCTAGGGCGAAACTGCTAGTCCGGCCATCGCCAAGGCCTTGGCGTTCAAATCCGAGATCGCCGTAGCCGTGAAAGGACAGAGTTGGAGCGGAAGGCGATTCCGCCTTAGCCGCAATTATAGTAGGCTCAGGAGAAAGGGTTGGAGCCTGCGAGACTTTCGCTTCAGGCGCAGAAACTCGGGTCGCAGCGTTTTCGAGGTTAGCTTCTAACTGCTTGATCTTAGCTTGTAAGTCATTAACCTGATGAGACAAGGTCTGCAACAACGCACGATCTTCTGGCGTTTGAGCACCCAAGTAGGAGGGCACTCCCGCAAGAAGACAAAAAGCCGCTAGGTTTTTCACTTTCCCCAACACAATCACCTAGAAATCTTTTCGGCAGGAAACAGTGTTTACTTTATGTCGATATTGATAGTGCCGAATTGTTTTGGGTGAACCCCAATTGGTCGAATCGACCCGCTCGGTCGCGATTCAGTCTTGTGGAGGGCTCAACGATATTTTGGGGAGCTAGCACAAGTTCCTTTTTTTGGTGGAGTGTGCGTACCGCTTTCCACGCTTGCTCATGCATGGGATGATCGCGTTGAAGAACCCGAAGGAGAACGTTCGAATCGACAAGGACCATCTATAGCATCTCGTCTTCGCGAGTGTATATGGCTTCCCTGCTGATGGCTTCATCGGAAAGCAGTGGGCTCTGTGGAAATGATTCGATAAGTTCGCTCATCTCCTGCTCCCATTGCTCAAGACTTAACTCCTGGTGAGGTTCCGGCTTTTGAAAGGCGAAAATCCCGAGCATTTCATCGTCTTTCAGGAAACGCCCAAGCAATTCTTCAGCTGCTTGGCGAAGCGGAAGTGGCAAAGCTTTCGCGCTGAGACCCGTGTTGGATTGCAATGTAAGTGCTCCTCGATTTCTATGGTAGCAAGACACGGCAATCACGCCGATCTAATGCTGGATACTGCCTCAGTATTGCCAGAATGAAAAGGCGTGTTCAGGTTTACCGAGTTTCTACTGGTCCGACAAAGACTAATTGTGGACCTGGCAGATAGCCCATCGCCTCATAGAGAGGACGTCCCATCATCGACGCGTGCAGGGTCGTCCGCTTCACGCCCGTCGCGCGCTGCCCTTCAGCGACGGCGCGGCGCATCACCGTTTCTGCGTACCCCTTGCCTTGCTGTTCGGGCGCTGTCGCCACCAGAGCTATGTAGACGGTGCCATTTACAGGCAACGCCGCAGCGGAAGAAACGGGCGTCTCTCCGTCGTATCCGACGAACGCGAAGCAATCTGACGGCCAGAAGTGCATGCCTGAAACACAGTCCCACAGTTCCAACGGCATCCCATAGGCGCGCGCATTGAGAGAGGCCAAGTCCCGCGCGCCCTTGTCGTCGACGACCCGTCGTATGATCAGGTCAGACGGGGGTCGTCTGGGCTCGAGCAAGGTGTCCGTTTCCATGCTGATCATAGGCACCATCGGCGCCAGTCCAGCCGATTTAGCGATCTCTTCCCAGCCCGCTGGTGACCAATCGACCCTAATAATTCCGCCGGTCGGAAATGTAGAGGTCTCGGCTCGTTGCACGGCGGTCGCGAGCAACGCCCGAAATTCTTCCGCAGAGGTCGCGGGTTGGCTCTGAACCCACAGATTGAAGAACAGGTTAGGCACATTGCTGAAACACGAGGCAACGCCGTTATCATTGGCATAACGTGGTGACGGCAGACGTTCCGTCATTTGTCGCCAAGCCTCAATAAAAAGCGCTACCGGTTGTGTGTGCATCGCCAAGCTCCTCTCAGTTTCCACTAGAACCAAACGCTGGGTCCCGGCAAGACTGGATCAACGTTGAGCGGTCATTTATTCAACGCCTTTAAGGGTAGCAAACCTCTCCATCGAGTGACCAGCGTTTTCTATGTAGGATCCTGACATCCTCACTGGCCGTGCCGACGTCAATGGGCCTCGGTGCGTGTCAACAACTTTGAGACATTAAACATGGGGACAGCCCGCGTGTTTCCAATTAAACATGGAATTAAACATGGGGACAGAATTAAACATGGGGACGAATTAAACATGGGGACAGCCCGCGTGTTTCCATATTTAGTTGAGTAAGTTATTAGGAAACACGCGGG
>JAYWBH010000268.1:0-1913 GCA_043781815.1 Bryobacterales bacterium
TCCTGAGCGGGTTCAGTGGGGAGCACGGATTTGCCGTCGGTAAGCACAATGAAACTGACCTCTTCGCCAGTTAGAAATTCTTCGATAACTAACTTTTTACCAGCGTCGCCCAGGGAGCCGCCCAGGAATTGATGAATGGTTTCGATAGCTTCAGGAAGGGTTTGGGCGATCACCACGCCTTTGCCTGCGGCTAGACCATCCGCTTTGATGACCACTGGATAAGTGAACTGGGCAAGTGCCGCCAGGGCATCGGCAGATGTGGAGACTTCTACGAATCGGGCAGTGGGAACGCCACCTTCTGCCATCACTTGTTTGGAAAAACTTTTGGAGCCTTCCATTTGGGCAGCGGCCGCGGTTGGTCCCACGATGAGTTTGTTTTCCGCCAGGAAAGCATCGACAATGCCGTCAACCAGCGGTGCTTCTGGACCAACCACCGTAAGATCCACAGCCAACGATTTGGCAAGCGCCAAATATTCCATTGGCGACGGCCCGCAAGGAACGCATACAGCTACGGAAGCAATTCCGGCGTTTCCTGGAGTTACAAAAACTTTGGTAACAGAAGGACTTTGGGCAAGGCGCCAGGCAAGGGCATGTTCACGCCCACCGGAGCCTACAACGAGAACGTGCAAAATTCGGGTATCTCCAAAAGAATGATCCTTTATTTTGACACACGGCGGGCTAAAGAACAGATTGTTCTGCACCTGTCGACAGGCGGCATTCCAAGCTATACTTGTGACCTAGTGCCGACCCTCCCAGCAACGCGAAGTGATTCCTCTGTGCGCGACAAAGCCTACACGCTGATTCAGCGCAAGATCGCGTCTGGAGAGTTGCGTTCTGGAGTTCCGCTTTCCGAATTGGCTCTGGCAAAGGAATTGGGAAGCAGTCGCACACCCATCCGCGAGGCCATTGGGCAGTTGGTTGCCGAAGGCTTGCTGGACCAAACACCGAACCGGGGTGCGGTTGTCAAAATACTGACCCGGCAAGATATTATCGACCTGTTCGAATTGCGCGAAGCACTGGAGGTTTATGCAGTGGCCAAAGCGGCCAAGCAGGCTCCCCGGGCTTCCGATCTGGAACGGTTACATGGCTTGGCCGACGAAATCCTTCCGCTTCTGAATCAACTCAAGCGGTCAAAATCGAAAACGTTGGACCAGCATCAGATGCACCAGTTCATGTCTTGCGACCTGGCCTTCCACGCTTTGTTAATGCGCATGGCCGCCAACGCCAGGATATTGAAGATCGTGAATGAAACCCGACTGTTGATCCGAATTTTTGCAATGCGCCACCGCGGACATAGTGCGGCGGACCTGGTGCGCATTCACAAGCAGCATGACGATTTGATTCAGGCCGTGGCTGAACAAGACCCGGAGCGGGCCAGAGCGATTCTATCGGAACATGTGCAGAACAGCCAACAGGAGAGGCTGGAGGAATTTGATCACTGGGAACGGGAAGCATCTTTGGAAGAGAGCGTGCCCGCGTTTATGACTCTGTTTAAACCTGAATAAGACTGCGGGCTTTATTGCTCCCGCCAATACGCCAACACACTGGCCAGAGATTGTTTGATGGGAATTTGTGGTTGCCAGCCGGTGGCACTTATTAACTTGTTGTTTGTGCCTATCTGAATTGGAACTCTGTTTACCATGCTATTGGGGCGTGGTTGGATCTTGATTGCCAACTTACTCATGCTTAACAGATCATGCAGAATGTCACTGATCTGGATGGGCTGCGCCGAAGCCAGATTATAGGACTCCCCTGCTTTGCCCTTGTCCACCAGACTGACCAATGCATTGACGGCATCGGCTACATCTAAGAAAACACGTTTACTGTTGACTGCCGATGAAACCAGCGGCACCTGTCACCAAAACTTTGCGTTGGCTCCAATCAATCATGATGGGAATCCAGTGTACTCAAGC
>JAYWBH010000269.1:0-6075 GCA_043781815.1 Bryobacterales bacterium
ACCACGGAACAGGGGCGTTTGCGGCCCGATATGAGCATTAAGTTGCCCAATGAACGCATGGTGGTGGTGGATTCAAAAGTATCGTTATCGGCATACCTGGAAGCGATTGACGCCCCTACCCCAGAAATTCGTGCCGACCGGATTAAAGCCCATGCCCAACAGATTCGTACCCATCTGACCCGTCTTGCCTCAAAAAATTATTGGGACCAGTTTGATCAATCGCCAGAGTTTGTGGTGGCTTTTCTGCCTGGAGAAATTTTCTTTTCAGCGGCTCTGGAACAAGACCCGTCGTTGATTGAGTTCGGGGTAGAGCGGCGGGTTATTCTGGCCACACCTACAACCTTGATCGCGCTGTTGAAGGCTGTGGCCTATGGCTGGAAGCAGGAAAAGCTTTCCGTGAACGCCGCCGAAATTCGCGATTTAGGGAAGTCATTGTACGACCGCATTCGCACGCTGGCAGAGCACTTTGACGATATTCATAAGCACTTGGATCGTACCAATCAAGCCTTTAATAAGGCCGTAGGAACGTTGGAATCGCGGGTGCTGGTTTCCGCTCGTAAGCTGAATGAACTGGGTGCCGGTACGGGTGAAATCGCCTCTCCACAACCGGTGGAAACTGCCTTGCGACTTTTCCAGGTGCCAGAATTGAAACCACGCCTGCTTGAACCGGTAGATCAGGTAACGTTGAACTTCAAACAATAAGCGGCTACGTTAAAAGCTGCGTCACTTGCGCATATAAATCTTCCATGCGCTGGGCACTTTTCGCCTCTGCCGCCAAGCGCAACAGGGGTTCCGTATTCGATGCGCGAACGTGAATCCAGGCATCGGGCCAAATCAGTTTCAACCCATCGGTACGGTCTGCAACCACTCCAGGGAAATGTTCTTCCAGCGCCTGCATCAATGTTCCCAATCGCCCATGCTCGAAAGTGACTCTACCCAACTTGCGATAGTATCGCGGCAATTGGGCCACCAGTTCGGTAACTGATTTTCCAGTTTGTGCCATCAATTCCAAAAGAAAAGCCATGCCTGTATAGCTATCACGGCAATAGTGAACGCCGGGAAAAATCACGCCACCGTTGGACCCTTCCCCGCCAATCGCCGACTTCACGGCCAACATCATGTCCACCACGTTGGCCTCGCCTACTGCTGTCCTGAAAACTTTGCGACCATTGGCGGCAGCCAGATCTTCCATCACCGAAGATGTGGTCAGGTTCACCACCACGTCCCCTGGAAAACGTGGCAGTACGTGCTTTACCACCAGTGCCAGCACATCATCGTTATCCAGCACCTCACCCCGTTCATCTACCACAGCCAGCCGATCCCCATCCGGATCCTGGGCGAACCCAATGGCCGCGCCGGTTCTCCTCACCAGTTCTGAAAGATCGCCCAACGTGTCTGGACGTGGTTCGGCGATGCGTGGAAATACTTTGGTGGGATCAATGGCAATGGCGTGCAGTTCGCAACCCAATTCTGTGGTGAGAAATTCTGGCGACATCACCGACCCTGCACCGTTGACAGAATCAAGCGCTACACGAAACTTTCTGGAACGAATCAGATCTACATCTACAAACGAAAGCACCCGCTGGGCATGAATTTTCTGGGCCGTGGCACCTTGCTTGCGCACTTCACGAATTTCATGATTCATCGCTTCATCAAAACTGCTTTGGTGATAGAGATCAATTAATTCCGTACGTTCGTATCGATTGAAAAAGAATCCGTCCTTATTGAAAAGCTTCAGCGCATTGTATTCTGGCGGGTTGTGCGAAGCCGTTAAGCATATGCCGCCTTTGGCCCCTGTATGGGCGATATAAAGTTGAATGGTGGGGGTAGGCATCACGCCAACATCAATCACCTCGCAACCCGCTGCCAGCAGTCCCGAGGCAACAGCGTGTTGGAGCATGGGCCCACTGGTCCGCGTATCACGACCCACCACTACCCTGCCGCGGCCCACATAGGTTCCAAACGCTTGTGCGAAAGACAGTGCAAGGCCCGGCGTCAGAAAATCTCCAACAACTCCACGCACGCCGGAAACGCCGATTTTCAATAGATGCTCACGGGCCATTTAGCGAAGGCTCCTTACCTGATCCATCAGGCTTTCAAACAGCTCCACCGGGGCATCGCCACGTTGTTCCACAATCACGCGGATAATGGGTTCTGTCTGGCTCACACGCACGTGAAACCAGTGGTCTGGCCACGATACGCGCAGCCCATCGGTTGAATCCACTGTGCCACTGGCGTAGCGGTTACGAAGGTCCATCATCAAGGCCGGAATGCGCGAACTGGAAATGGGCAGTTCCCCTTTCAAAATTGAATACGGAGGATAGCTGGCCAGAATTCGCGACAAGGTTTGGCGGCGTTCTTCCATCATGGAAAGAATGGCCAGCATGGAAGCAATGCCGTCGTATACAAAGCGGAACTGCGGCATCATCACTGCGCCTGTTCCTTCTCCAGCCAACGCGATTTGTTCCGGACGGTATCCCGATAAAGCATCAATTGCCGCTTGCCGACCAACTGGAACTCGAATCACTTTTCCACTATGACGGGCAGCAATTTCTTCCAGCAACATGGTGGAGGAAAGATTGGTGATCACCAATTTCCCCGCTGCTTTCGGCAATAAATAATCGGCCAGCAAAGGCAGCACAACTTCTTCCGATACGGGCACGCCTTCCTCCGTGGCAAATGCGATTCGATCAGAATCGGCGTCGAAGAGGAATCCGGCATCGGCTCCCAATGGCTTTACTAACGGAGCAAGTTGCAGCGCCACCGTTGCGGATGAAGTATTTGGTTCATGAGCAAACGTTGCGGAACCCAGCTTTTCATTGATTAAAATCAATTGAAAGCCGAACCGTTCATTCATTCTGCGCAAGATCAAGGAAGACGTCCCGTTGCAGCAATCCACAACCACCTTGAAGCGCCGCAACTTATCCAACTCATAGACACGAGCCAAATCATCCAGGTAGGCATCCAGTGCCGATGCATCTTCACGTAGCGAACCAAGCTGATCCCAATTTTGATAGCGGAACTTTTTCAAATGATAAATGTCCAGCAGTTCACTGGATTCAGTCGACGAAAGGTACACGCCTCTGGGGCCAAAAAAACGTAGTGCATTCCATTCCGCAGCGTTATGACTGGCCGATATAGAAATTCCACCAGCACCATCCATTCGTACAATGGCATGTTGAATCACTGGCGATGACACTACGCCCAAATCCACCACGTCGTGCCCACAGGCCATCAATGCACTGACCACTCCTTCACGAATCATGCAGCCGCTGGCCCGTGGATCGCGACCCACAACCACAGGTCTTCCAGGCTCAAGGAATGTGCCAAAGGCCGATGCGAAATCCATTACATGGCTGGCACTTAACCCACGGCCAACCACGCCGCGCAATCCTACTTGAGAAATTCGAAGAATTTTACCCGTGCTCACTGTTTGCTCTTCACCAATCGAATGCGTCCAAACGCTTCCGGCACATGATTGTTCAACACCCCTGTCTGCTGCCACACCACGTATTTCTTATTCTCTTTGGCTCCTTGGATACGAAACACATTCAAGCGCATCTCACTTCCTTCCCGCACTGGACCCACGTGAATCGCAGTCAGTGGAATTTCCATTTCCCCGTACCAAATCTTTTTTTCGCGATCCAATCGCGCCTTCACCTTAAAGTCGGAGTTCCACTTCCAGCCGCCTTCCGGCAAAGGAGTTTTGCGGTCAATATCCAAATCTACCCATTCGCCTTGTGGCGAAACTTGCAGTTCCTTGTATTGCCAGATATGTTCAAAATCGCTCCCAATGAACACTTCGGCAACATCCCATTGCCATAATTTATTGGTTTCCTCTTGCGTCTTGGGATCTTCTTTGAGGTTCAGTTGTTCATACGGGCAAGTGAATAGAAAGTACAGATTCTTATCCGTCCAGCGAGATCGGATCTCTGTTCTATGCCCTGCTATAGGCTTTCCAAAGTGATCCTTATCGGAAATGGTGGGGGCAATGGTTCGCCAATGCGCGGCAGTGGGATCGGCACTCAACACAATCGGCGTCGAAGAATGAATGCTGTCAATCCGGCCTGGACCTTCGGCCCAAAGCGAGCCAACCGCCAATACTGCAAAAACAAGTTTGTACATTTGTTCCAACCTCAATATAAAATTAGATGGTCTCATGGACAACAACGGAGTGCTCAACAAATGAGTTCGGATTCTAGCCGCAGGCGCTGGCTGAAGTATAGTGCCGCAGTGGGTGGGTTGCTAACTGGCTGCACCCCAAACACAAACCAGCCCCCAGGGCAGGAAGAAGACGTGGTCAACCTGCTGGGCCGCGTGGTCAGCAAGTATGGAGAGCGGTCACCCGATCAGAAAATCACCCGCCTTCCCGGCACCAATAAACATTTAGAAGCCAGTTCCAGCCTTACGCCGCTGGCCCAAACCATGGGGATCATCACCCCGTCGGCATTGCATTTTGAAAGGCACCATGCAGGAGTGCCAACGTTGCAGGAAGCCGGTTATGAACTGCTGCTGCATGGCTTGGTTGCTGAACCGTCGACTTTCACGTTGAATGATTTGAGAAGCTTTCCATCGGCATCGCAAATCAACTTTGTGGAGTGTTCTGGAAACAGTGGTCGTGAATGGTCGGCGAAAGTGTCGGCTGATGTGCAAACCGGATTCGGCTTGGCTAGTTGCAGTGAATGGACTGGCGTGAAGCTGTCCAGCCTGCTTCAGGAAGCAGGTTTAAAACCAGCAGGAAAATGGGTGATTGCAGAAGGGGCCGACGCCTGCCGTATGCATCGCAGCATCCCCATTGATAAGGCGTTGAAAGATATTCTGGTGGCCTATGGGCAGAATGGCGAGGCGCTTCGACCTGAGCAAGGTTACCCGTTGCGATTGATTGTTCCAGGCTGGGAAGGCAACGTCTGGGTGAAGTGGCTTCGTCAACTCAAGGTGACTGCTGAACCGTTAGCCAGCCGCGAGGAGACATCGAAGTATACCGATATGATGCCCAATGGTAAGGCTCGGCAATACACGTTTGATATGGAAGCCAAGTCTGTAATCACGGCACCTTCCGGTGGTCAGCGCATCCTCAAACGAGGCTATGTGGAAATCACCGGCTTGGCATGGACGGGGAAGGGTCGCATTGATGCGGTGGAGATAACCACCGACGGTGGCAAATCCTGGCATCGGGCCAAGTTACAGGAACCTCGTTTGGCAAATGCGTTTACGCGCTTTCGTTTTGATTGGATGTGGGATGGCCTGGCGACGCAAATCGCCTCCCGGGCAGTGGACGAAACCGGTTATGTTCAACCGAGTCGGGATGCGCTGCTTGCGGTCAGGGGTGCAAACTCGCACTACCATTTCAATGGGATCAAAGTGTGGCAAGTGGGGGCTGAAGGGAGTGTCACTCATGTGGAAGCATAGCCTACTCATTCTCATTCTTCTGCCGATGCTTTTGCCGGCGCAGAAGCGTTTGGAAATTGGGCATCGGGCTGCTGAAAAAGTAATTGCCCAACAAGACAAATTCATCACGCCGGAAGGCAAAGGTCTCCCTGCCGGTAAGGGCACGGCGATTGAAGGGAAGTTGGTTTTTGAACGTCGCTGTTCCCGCTGTCATGGTCAAAAAGCGGAAGGTGCTGATGATGCCGCGCTGGCCGGTGGCATAGGGTCGCTGGGTAAGCCAAAAGAGCTGCGCACTGTGGGCAGCTATTGGCCGCATGCTCCGGGAATTTGGGATTACGTCAACAGGGCAATGCCCTTCAAAGATCCTGGCAGCTTAGCGCCAGATCAGGTTTACGCTGTGGTGGCGTATATTTTGAATCTCAATGGACTGTGGGATGAGACGGCAGAGTTGAACGCCGCGGCACTTTCTAAGATTCAAATGCCTAATAAAAATGGGTTCATTAAAGACGCGCGACCCGACGTGAATCGCAATCGTTAGATGGTGTCAAGGGGGCACGCGATTTTGACCAATGCCATTTAGTTTTCCCGCAATTGTGTTATCAGCGTGCATCGGCGTCCATCAGGTGCGCCAGGCAAAGCCTGGCTGATCTAGTGAGATGAAAGGAGCTCACCATGTAAATTGCCTAT
>JAYWBH010000270.1:0-1912 GCA_043781815.1 Bryobacterales bacterium
GGCTTTTCTCATGGCTACGTTCTTTTCCGGAATGACTGATCGCGAAGTCAGTTCGCTTACCGACTGCATCATTGCCAGCGGAGAAAAGGTCGATCTTTCCGGTATTCCCGGCGTGAAGGTTGACAAGCATTCCACTGGCGGCGTCGGAGATAAAACCAGCTTAATCAGTGCTCCCATTGCTGCCGCAGCGGGTGTAATTGTGCCCATGATTTCCGGCCGTGCCTTAGGCCATACCGGTGGAACTCTGGACAAGCTGGAATCCATTCCCGGTTTCCGAACCAACCTGACCATTGACGAATTCAAGGCCCAGTTAGCAAAAATTGGCTTGGCTTTCATTGGTCAAACCCAACAGATCGCACCTGCCGATGGGAAGTTATATTCCCTGCGTGATGCAACAGCAACAGTGGAAAGCATTCCGCTGATCGCTTCTTCCATCATGTCGAAGAAAATGTCTGTGGACCTGGATGCGGTTGTGCTCGACGTTAAAGTGGGCAGCGGCGCGTTCATGAAGAAGCAGGTGGACGCTCGACGTCTGGCGCAGATGATGGTTGGAATCGGACGGCGCATGAACAAGCGTGTCCAGGCTCTGATCACCGATATGAACCAGCCTTTGGGCTATGCTATCGGCAATGCATTGGAAGTGATGGAAGTATCGCAGACGCTGCAAAATGCGGGGCCAGTGGATTTAACCCGCCTTTCGTTGGAACTGGCAGCGCGCATGATTTTCCTCGGCAAAAAGACGGCTACCATTGAAGAAGCTCGGGAACTGGCACAAGCCAAACTGGTTGACGGTTCGGGCTATCGGAAATTGAAAGAAGTGATTGCGGCACAAGGCGGCAATCCCCAAGTGCTGGATCGGTTTGATCTGCTTCCCAACGCCACTGGCGCGCGGGAAATCAGTTCTCCACGGGGCGGTTATGTTGCGGCGATTGACGCCGAACTCATTGGCCAGGCATCGTCCATCATCGGCGCAGGTCGCGATAAGAAAGAAGATGGAATTGACCCAGCCGTTGGTGTGATTTTGGAAGTTAAGGTTGGCCAAAAAGTGGAACCGGGTAGCGTACTTTGCCGCTTGTATTACACCAATGAGGCTCGTCTGGACGACGCTGGGGAATTGATTGAAGATGCCTTCCGCATCTCTGCCAATCCACCTGACGAACGGAATCTGATTCTGGAAGTAGTCGGCTAATCCGTATTCATCAAATAGAATCAAGGGCACCGGACATCCGGTGTCCTTTTCTTTTATTCGATACAATCGACTGATGCCCGTTTCTATATCCCGCCGTGCGCTCCTCTTCGCCGCCCCCGCAGTTCTGGCCGCAGCGTCACGGAAACCACTGAAGATTTCTGTCTTCTCCAAACACCTGCAATTCGTGAAAGACGCTGAACTAGCCGAAACTGCACGGGACATTGGTTGTGCAGGCATTGATTTGACAGTGCGCAAGGGCGGTCATGTGGACCCCAAAGACGTGGCTACAGAACTGCCCCGTCTGGTAGAACTCATCCGCGCCAAAGGGATGGAAGTTCCTATGGTCACAACAGAAATTTCCCAGGTTAATCCTGAGGCAGAAGCGGTGTTGAAAGCTTGTGCTAAACTCGGCATCCGCTATTACCGATGGGGCGGCCTGAAGTACACCGACGCATCCTCGCCACAAGAGCAACTGGCTGCTTGGAAACCAAAGATACGGGCATTGGCCGATCTGAATCAAAAGCTGGGGATGTGTGGCATTTACCATACCCATTCTGGTGCAGGGCAATTGGGCGCGTCCATTTGGGATTTACATATCCTGTTTGAAGGAATGTCGAACGAAGCGATTGGAGTGAACTACGATATTGCCCATGCCACCATTGAAGGCGGACTGGGAGGCTGGATCGCCACGACAAAACTCACCGGAGCTGGCAGCATGAAGGG
>JAYWBH010000271.1:0-1910 GCA_043781815.1 Bryobacterales bacterium
CCGTAAAGATCGGATTTATGCCACTCTTCTAAAAGCCGCGGTTCCAACAGCGGCAAATTTGCTTTCATTGAGAAGTCCGTGCGTGGCAGGTTGACGGTCTTCTTCAGGTCGAACGGTCCTGATTCCATGGGGAGCTTTCATTATCGCATTGGTGATGGCGTTCACCACTTAATGGAGGGTGAATTAGTTGCCTTTGATCGCTTCCACAATCGCTATTGCCGTAGGATCTTCCTGTCTTACGGCCCTGACGATCTCGGAAATATGATTCTCTGCGGGGATATACATCAGCTCTGCATTCACGCCCACTTTGTTGAGCGCTGCGTGAAACTGACGAGCTTGCAGGGGCAACGTCAGATAATCCCATTGGCAGTAAGAAATGAGGAACGGGGGCAACCCTGGTTTGATATGAGCCATGGCTGCCGCTTTGCGACGTTGTTCTGGATCCGTTCCAAAAACATTCTCAAAGCCTTCGCCGATCCAATACACTCCGCTGATGGAAATGACCTTGCGAATATTCGCCAGGGAAAGCCCATGCTGTTTCAAATATTGGTCGTCACTCGCCAATAGCGATACTAAATGCCCGCCAGCGGAGTGGCCCACGATGGTGATGTTAGTGGGATCGCCACCGAACTCTTTGGCATGGGTCACAGTCCAGGCAAACGCTGCGGCCACATCGTCAATTTGGGCGGGATGGGGATACTTTGGTGCCAGCCGGTAACTGGGAACCACAACGGCGATATCTTCCTTGGCGAAGCGATTGGCAAAGCCAGGATATTGACTACTATCGCCACTCTTCCAGGAACCACCGTGGACAAAAAACAACACCGGCAAATTGGACTTGCCCTTGGCCACATAGACATCCAACTTCTGTTTTGATTTGTCTGTAGCGTTGCCTTGCATGTACTCAATTCCCTTGGTTCTGGAAATATCGTCGGCAATGGAATTTGCGGGCAACTGCAATTCTCCATCGGCTGGTTTACGAACGAATACAGGGTTGGAATAGATCCACGGGCGCTCTTCGCCGTCTACTGTAAGCCAGGCTTCAAAGCGAAAAGTTCCGGTTGACTTTGTATCGTAAGCGACCTTTTCCCCTTGGCCTTCGGCAATCTGTTTTCCGTTATGAATGATTTTCCAATGAGCGGCAATGGGCAAAAATGCAATTAACTTGGTTGTGCCGGCGTGGGGAATTTTATCGCCTACTTCGTAAACACCCAAATTATTTTGAGCTCCAAAATAGAATCCTGTAGGATCACAAAGCCAATCGTGAGCGACATAGGCGCGACCTTCACGCAACGATTTACGAATTGCGGGTTCTGTCAATTCCGCTGCCAGAATGTGGGTGGACACATCACGGAAGCTGATTTCGTAAGGATCAAAAGTGGTCCCTTCATAAACCTGATTGCGATGGGCATCGTTGGCGGCAATGCCTGTGAAAGGTCCATTGGCCGTTTCTTTATCCCATCGTGCAAACAGCTCTGGCCAATAATCCTGATGGGCGCCAAACATTTCAGCTGGATACTTTTTCTGCCGCTCGACTACGGTGGCCCATTCCGCTGGCTTCTTCATGGCTGCTTTGAAGTAGTCGTAGAATTCCGGCTCGTCTTTGGCATCGGCATGGCGATTGTAGATTTCCATTCCGGCATAGCCCGCGGACAGTTTTTCCGGAGCTTCTTCCAAATGGGAAAGCACCAGCAAATCGGCATCAGGTGAGGGCCAGCGAAGCTGATTGCCTTCATCTTCAGATCCGGCGATGAACAGAACTCCGTCGTGAAGTCCGGTCCAGGTGGCTGGCTTCGGACCTCGATGATCGGTCCAAAGCACTACTTTCACTTCAGCTTTTTTGGCACCTTCCAGGACTTGAGCTCGGGTGCCCTGGGTATGTTCGGCATCTTCGGCATGGACGTGCAGAA
>JAYWBH010000272.1:0-6069 GCA_043781815.1 Bryobacterales bacterium
ACGCTCAAAATTAGATTTGGCTAGCCCGGAACGTCGGGCAAACTCTTCTTTCCCAATTCCCGCATTCGAAAATGCTTTATAGAGATCCACCTTGGCCGCCTGCAGAATGGGTAATGGAACGGCTCGAAACTTGGATCCCCCTACGTCGCGATGGCGCAGGCAATAGCTTGCCTTCCCGAATAAAATCGTCGATGGTCAATAGAAGAAGGTCTTGCGCCATCTCTATCGCTTCCAAATCGGTTTCTCCCTGAGTAACACCATATCCAAAATCAGGAAAGGTGACCACGTAACCACCCGCCTTTGGGTCCGGCTCAAACAGTGCCATGTAATGTTCCATCGTTGTTCCTTCCATATTCAAACCAACATATTTCAATCCAAGATCTTTGAGAATACTTTTTAGCGTCTAACTCACCGAAGTGCAAATTAATTGACAATGGATTCGCTACCTGCGACCTGCGGCTTTCTCTTCAGAATTCAGCGCTTGATGGAGAAGCATTTTCAGATACGTCTGGTACCGCAGACCTTTTTCGGCAGCAAAAGTACGAGCTCGCGTGATGTCATTTTCTGCCAGCCTGATTGTAATCGTTGGCGAAGCTCCAACTCGACTGGCCGACTCACGGGCAATTCGCGCGACAGTTCCTGCCCTCAGCTTTCGCCTGCTCGAAGCGGTTTGCAATAAGATCCTGATTTTTCGCCCACCATTCGGCTTCTTGTGATTCGGTTTTGAAGGGCGGTAGTTTCGCAGCCATTTCGGGATCACCTCTCTCTTTCCTTATAGTAAAACTGAATGAGCCGTTTGATTGGCTCGAACGCCGTCACAACGCGCACCCGGTCTTCGCGCCATGTGGTCACACTAGAAGCACACGGCCTTGCGTTGTCGATCCGAGGTTGAGATATCGCTCTTCCCCGTCCACGATTTCCATACCAAGGTCTACCGGACCATTGAGGACGACTTGCTCTGCCTCCTCTGGGATGACACTGTGCCGAGTCAAGTGGCCGGTATTCGCTTCGTCCCAATCGAAGTCAATCTCAAGCTCATTCATTTTCCACCTCAAGTGGACCTTCTTTGTAGGTACACAGTGCAAGTGTTCATTTAACTCTCAAGCGATTTTCAGACTGAACAGTTCAGCACGGGCTAGCCAAAACGTCCGATTCCCAGGACGCGTCAACTATTCTTTAAAAAAATGGCGCCGGAATTTCCCTGTGCTTCTTCGTTACCATTCCTCTGGATGCATCAGCGTCGGCGATGGCGTTCCTTTGACGAGGACTCAGATCCAGGTGGCTCACGAAACGGTTCCACAGAAATGCGCGAGTAACACACTTCCAGCACGTCCAGGTATTCTGCACCGCCCGGCGCTTGGAGTACAACGTTATCGCCCGCTTCCGACTTCAGCAACGCGCGCCCCAAAGGCGACACCCAACTGATGTGGTTACGGTCGAGATCGACTTCGTCGGTGCCCACGATGCTCACCACTCGCTCCACTCCCGCGGCATTGGCGTAGCGCACGGTCGCGCCGAAGAATGCTCTCGTGGCTGCTTGCCCTGTTCTCGGAGTTTCCGGATCCACCACTTCCGCAGCTTCGATTCGCGTCCCCAGAAAGCGAATCCGCCCATCAATCTGCGCAGTCGCCGCTTGCCGTACTGATAGTCGGCGTTTTCGCTGCGATCGCCGTTACTGGCAGCCCACGTCACTACCTCTGTCACGGCCGGGCGTTCCCGGCTAAGCAGAAACCGGTGCTCATCTTGGAGGCGTTGCAGCCCGCTTGGCGTTATATAGTTCTTGCCTTGCGTCGGGGCCTCGTCCGCTTTCGGTTTTCTAGTAAATCCTTTTCGCATCTCGTAGGCTTTCCAGCGCAGATCCAGTGGGCTGCCACCACTCCCTCACGATAAGGATATACGTTGTCGGATCGATTCTGCCTGAAATCGGCGCAACACACCGCATCTGTCATTCATCTTGGGATTGGGCTTGTAAGAATTGAAGCAAGCATTGAACACGGGTTCCACCAGCAATAGGAGCATAATAGTCTTATGGCAACACAGCCCACCATTCCCCTCACCGAACAGGATTACCTCGCGCTCGAAGCTGCTGCTGAATACAAGAGCGAGTTCGTGGACGGGGAAATATATGCCATGTCTGGAGGAACGCCGCGTCATGCCAGATTGGGAGCTCTATTGACCATCGCCCTTGGGCTTCAGTTGCGAGGCCGGGATTGCCGCATCTTTAGCTCTGACCTCAAGATACGGGCGGAAAAGTCGCATAGTTATCTATATCCTGACTTGTCCGTAATATGCGGCCCGCTCGAAAGGGTTGAAGGAACGAACGACGTCATCGCCAATCCCAGCGTCCTTTTCGAGGTGCTATCGCCATCCACCGCCGATTATGATCACGGAAAGAAGTTTGCCATCTATCGTGAAATTCCAACCCTCAAAGATTACCTATTGATCCACTCCGAAGAGGCTTTCGTGGAGCACTTCACCCTTCAACGGGATGGCAGTTGGATTCTGAGAGACCACAAGGGAATTGACGCAGCGGTGGAGATACCCAACATCCAATGCACTCTTAATTTGAAGGAACTTTACGACGGAGTTTTCGACGATTAATCCGCCTTCCGCCGAGCCAACCAAAACGTTCGATTCCCAGGGCGCGTCAACTCTTCCTTAAAAAACGGAGCCGCATCCCAGCATCGAATCTGGTCAAAACCAGCCTTCTTCAACGCCTGCCGCATTTCCGATGCGCTCCAGCAGACTTCCTCAATGTGTTCCTGATAGCGTTTCCACGATTTGCCTGTTCGGATGAACCATTCCATGTCTATCCAAGCTCTGTTCGCTCCGGGATTGTGCCCACCGTGCATCACCAAAGCCACCGGATCTTTTTCCAGAAACCAGGTGTTGGCCCACACCCTCTCAAATGCAAGTTGATTGTTGACATCGAAAACGAAGTGCCCACCCGGTTGAAGACCCTTGGCAACGCTTCGTAATGTCCGGGGCAAATCCAGCTTGCGAGGCAGATGATTCAACGCATCAAATTCACAGGTGATCAGATCCACCCTCTGTGGCAAAGCAAAATTGCGCATGTCAGCTTCAATAACATGTACCGGAAGTTTCTGTTCGCGGGCCTTTTTGCGAGTGATGCGGCACATTTCTGGAGAAAGATCGACGGCGAAGGTGCGAATCCCCTTCTTCGCCAGGAGCAGTGCCATTTCACCCGTGCCGCAAGCCAAGTCGCAAGCAGATGTGACCCCTGGCAAAATAGGACCAAGAATTGCTTTCCGGGCGGAGGTAAACGGCCTGCGGAATTCGTGCAGATGATCGTAATACTTTGCTAGCCAACGATAGTTGTCCGACGCCATTCCCTTCCCTTCTTCAACTACGACATAATGTACCAGAGTTTCAAGTTCACACAGGAGAATTGCTAATGACACGCCGTAGCTTGTCCAAAAGCCTGTCTATGTTGCTGTGGTCCGCGCCCTGGTTAAGGGCAGCAGATCCATGGAAAGAAAAACAGGCCGCCGATTGGAGCCCAGCCGATATTCAAAAGTTAGTCACCCATTCACCCTGGGCCAAAGAGGCGTCGGTTTCCATGGGAGAAGGTCCAAGCCGGACCGGTCCTGGTGCTGAATCCGCCGGAGGTGGCGGTCGTGGCGGCGGGGGTGGCGGGGGTGGCATGGGCGGTGCTGGCGGAGGCGGTGGTCGCGGCGGTGGAGGCGGCGGGGGTGGTGCAGAAGGTGGCGGTGGTGGCATGGGCGGTGGTGGGATGCCCCAAATCAAGGTCGTTGTACGCTGGGAAATCGCCCAACCGATCATCGACAGTGCCAAGCATCAGCGTAGCAAGGAAGGGGAGAAGTACTACATCATCAGCGCGTCTGGATTGCCGTCCATGGATCGCCTACCGCGCGGGCAGCAAAAGACTGAGGGCAAGCAAATGCCATCGCCTGAAGATCGTCGTAGAGCGATGATCACCCGCCTGAAGGAAAACACTACGCTGGAACGCAAAGGGAAAGATCCCATTTACCCCGACCGTTTGGAAATGGCGGAGGTCAACGGAGACCGTATTTTGGTATTCCTGTTTCCCAGGGAGGGTCAGCCAGTGACACTACCAGACAAAGAAGTGACCTTTCACACCAAGATGGGCACCATGGATGTGAAAGCAAAGTTCGCCTTAAAGGACATGATGTACGACGGTAAATTGGAGTTGTAGTACTTCTTCTGAAGAACGAAACGGTTACACTAAATCCTTATGGACATTTTCACGGGCAATATGGGCTGGATCGAGGTCATCTGCGGCCCAATGTTTTCCGGTAAAAGCGAAGAGCTGATTCGTCGGCTGCGCCGTGCCCGAATTGCCAGAAAGCGAGTACAGGTTTTCAAGCCAGTGCTGGATGATCGATATTCAGAATACGAAATTGTTTCCCATTCTGATTCCCGTATCCCTGCCGAAGTGGTGGCCGACGCCAAAGAGATCCTGCTGAAGCTGGATTGGCGCACCGAAGTAGTAGCCATTGACGAAGCTAACTTCATGGGTCTGGAACTGGTTGAAATTGCCCAGCAGTTGGCCGATAGTGGCAAGAAAGTGTTGATTGCAGGTCTGGATACGGATTATCTGGGCAGGCCGTTTCCACCTATGCCAGACCTATTGGCGGTTGCCGAATCGATTACCAAGACTCTGGCCATTTGTATGCGCTGCGGCAACCCTGCCAAGCACACGCAACGGTTGAGCGGCAGTGAAGACCTGATTATGGTGGGCGCTGGCGGACTTTATGAAGCACGCTGCCGTCGCTGCTTTGAAGCGGGAATCCCCAAACAGGAAACGTTCGATTTCGTCAGTCCCAACCCCAAACAACGGGCATCCACCGCTGGGGTTTGAATTTTAGCGAAATGCTTTAAACTTATTTTTGAATTTTTCCTTAAACTTAACTATTTTTGGCGCAACAACAAATTGGCAGTAAGACTGATTGGGGTTGGCGAAGTAATAATTCTGATGATAGCCTTCTGCTGCGTAGAATTTCGGAGCTGCGGTGACCTCAGTAACAATGGGGCCATCGAAGATGCCCAAGGCTTCCAATTCGGTTATCATTTCCCTGGCCGCTAATTCCTGCGCTGGAGAATGGTAGAAGATT
Organism: Bryobacterales bacterium; assembly: GCA_043781815.1. Lineage (GTDB taxonomy): Bacteria > Acidobacteriota > Terriglobia > Bryobacterales > Bryobacteraceae > JANXSF01. The sequence goes on from JAYWBH010000272.1 coordinate 5,118, forward strand.
GCAGAGCGGTATTGAGTGCCAGCATCGTTGCCCTGGCGGTTCATGGTGGTGGGATCGTGAATGGTGAAAAAGACCGCCAGAATTTCTTTCAGGGTGGTCACGGTAGGGTCAAAAGTAACCTGAACCACTTCAGCGTGTCCCGTTGTGCCGGTGCAGATCTGTTGATAGGTGGGGTTGTCCAGGTGCCCGCCCATATAGCCAGACACGCAGGAAGTGACGCCAAGCATTTGTTTATAAACGCCTTCCAGGCACCAGAAGCAGCCGCCGGCCAGCGTGATCATGTCAGTTGTTTCCATAGTTTTGAAGTCCTAACCTTAGGATGGCAGATTTACCTTTACTTCTACCAGAGCTATGTTAAAATTGAGGCGGTCGAAGTTAAATTACGTGGTCCAGGTTTACTTTTTATACCCTGTCCTTATCCATACCTGGAGGTGGACCATGTTCGACAATTTAGACGACCAAATGAAGAAAGATTCCAAGGCGGAATCGACCAACTCAGAACGGGCTTTTGTATGGCTTGCGGTAGCTGTGATCAGCCTACTCGCATTTGGAGCTGTATACTACAGCATCCATCCATTAGCTTAAAGTAAACAAACAACTTAGTCCCTTCAATTGACCGAGCCAAGGTTGTCTGGCCCAAGCTGTGCCATGACCATTTTCACTCGTGGCCCGTAGAAGGGGTAGCGATTGTATGTAGACAGTTTTTGATCTAACGACTTGCCCTTGTAAAAGTGGGAAGTAGCCAGTTCCTCGGCCACAGTTAGGATGCCTGCGGAGATGGTTGGAAATAACACATCGCCATTATCCCAACCGAAGATGTTGTTATTTTTGTATGCTTTACCGCCAGTTGATTCAATAAATGAAATACTCGGAAGCAGACGCCAGTCCAACCCAAAGGTGTCGGAAGCCGCCAGAAAATCAACCGAAAGCTTCTCCACAGGGCATTGACGCT
>JAYWBH010000273.1:0-6055 GCA_043781815.1 Bryobacterales bacterium
TTTATACTACAAAGTAGATGTGGTTGCCGAGTACTACGACGTTCAGTATAGGGTCAGCCTTATTGTTATACAATTATTGTGGGATCAATTGCGACGAGTAAAGGCTGTTTTTTGCGTTTTAGAGCTTGCTCAGCTCAGACAATGGTCGCTCTAAGTTGTAGAAGTTAAGGCCAAAGCTGTAAAAAGCTGCTGTTAGAAGCCAAGGAATGGATTGAATGCGTCCCCGTACTTTTTTGAAAACCACAATGAACTTGATTCCCGCAATTTTAATGGCTAGTGTTTTGTTTGCGCAAGCACCGGACCCGGCCAAGGCGCGTCAGGAAAAAGAAGACAAGCAGGACACCCAAAAACTTCCCGAAAAGGAAGCCAGCATTATTCGTCCTGACGGTACAACGGCCGGAGGAGCGATGGCTCCGGTGGATCCTCGATCTTTCAAAGTGGGACCGGAAGACATTATTGACATCAAGGTGTGGCGCGAACCCGATTTATCTGGCGTTTTTGCCATTCGACCGGACGGAAAAATCACGCTCCCGCTGGCTGGTGAAATGGAAGTGGCCAACAAGAGTTTAGATGAAATCAAAGAAGAAGTAGTCAAGGCCTACTCTAAGTATGTGCAGCGTCCTGAAGTTCTGGTTGGATTAAGGCAAGTAGGCAGCAGAAAGTATTATTTGGTGGGTGAAGTGTACCGTCCGGGAGTGTATCCCCTAGTGGTTCCTACCACCATTTTGGAAGCGATCAATGGCGCTGGCGGATTTAAAGAATACGCCAACAAGAAGAAAATCGCTATTTTACGCAACGGTCATCGAATCAAGTTCAATTACTCGGAAGTAATCAATGGTAAGAAGTTGGAACAAAACATCATGCTGGAAACAGGGGATCACGTGATTGTCCCTTAAGCGCGGTTTGAGTTCAAAGTAAAAACTAAAATCCCCCAACTAAAAAATCTCGGAGAAAAGTACAATGCAAGGTTCTGATTTTATTCCTGTGAATCGTCGGGCAATGGAAGTGGACGATTATGTGGATGCCGCCAGACGACACAAAGCCTGGATATTTGGCCCCATGTTTGGCTGCTTGGTAGTTTCTGTTGTGATCGCATTCTTGTGGCCCGATACTTATATCTCCACAGCCGCAATCCGCGTGACTCCGCCCCAAATTTCTGAAAAATTAGTGATGTCCAGCATCAACGTGGACATGTCGCAACGCATCAGTTCCATGGCACAGAATATTCTGAGCCGGGCCACGCTGACCAATATTATTCAGACTTACGGGTTGTACCCAAAAGATATCAAGCGACTGCCCATTGAAGATCTGATTGAAGATATGAAGAGTAAACATATCAGGATCGGCCAGGTTAGCTCAATGACTCCGGGTACTTCGGGAGAAAAGAAGAACTACGGTGCGTTCTCGCTGTCGTTTTCCTACGAGAATCGCTACATTGCGCAGAAAGTCTGTTCCGATTTGGTGGGTCGCTTCCTCTCCGAAAACTCTCGTGAATCTTTAAGCCAGGGCTTGGCTGCAACCGATTTCTTGAAAGAGGAACTGGAATCAGCGCGCAAGAAACTGGAATCCATTGAATCCAATTGGGCTGGTTTCCGAATCGCCAATGCTGGCCGTCTGCCTGATGATCGTACTGCCAACCTGACCACTTTGCAATCCATTGAATCGAGGATGGGAAATCTGAACGCGGCCATTAACCGGGTGAATCAGGAAAAGCTCATGCTGGAAACGCAGCTACGAATTGCCAGAGATCAATTGACGTCAGCCAAGAGTCCCGTGGAATCCCCACAGGCCATGGCCGCAATGGAAAAGCGTAACGAAAAATTGGTGGAAAAAGAACGGGAAGTGCAAGGTCTGGAAAACGGCCTGATTCAAGCGAAGGAACATTGGACTGAAAATCATCCAGATGTGAAGCGCTTTGAAGGGTTGTTGGCTCTGGCAAAACGGCAGCGCGACCAGATCATGAAAGAAGATGAACTGGCCAAAGCCCGCGAGATTGTTTCCGCCCCCAAGGTGGAAGTGAAGAAAATTGCACCGATGAGCAAAGAAGCGAAAGCGCTGGATGCTCAGGTGCTTCAAATTGAAACATTGCTAAAGGCTAAAGATCAGGAATTGAACGAATACAACCAGGAAACCGCTCGCATGAACGGAACGGTAAAACAGTTTCAATCCCGTTTAGACGCCACCCCCCTTTCCGATCAGAAGTATCAGGAGCTTACCCGCGATTACGATCAGGCGAAGTCCAGCTACAAGGAAATGAGCGAGAAGAAAGCTATTTCCGAACGGGCCAATATCGTCACTGGTCGCAAACAGGGTGAGACGTTAGACATGCTGGATCCAGCTTCGCTTCCGCTCAGTCCCAGTGAACCAAACCGGGCCATTATCATCGGCAGCGGTACCATGGCTGGGTTGATGCTTGGTCTGTTCCTGGCCGGTGCTCGCGAACTGAAAGACACCGCCTTGAAAAATTTGAAGGACGTTCGCACATATACACAATTGACGATTCTAGGTTGCATTCCTCTTCTGGAAAACGATTTGGTGGTTCGTCGCCGTCGCCGTCTGACCATGCTCGCCTGGTCAACTGCCAGTATCTTAGGATTGCTGGTGATGGCCTCTTCGGTGCTTTACTATACCCAGACTCGTCCTTAAAAAGACTGGAATGGTCCCCGACCCGATCGCAACCTGATAATCTTACAAATAGAAGGCATTGGAATGAGCAGAGTACACGACGCACTTAAGAAAGCCGAACAACGGCCCGGATTCCCACCGCCCCCGCCGAAACCACCCGTTTCGAGGGGCCCCGATGCACACGCGAAAGGAAGCAGTCATCTGGAGCAGGTGCTGGCCGCCTACCCACCCGTGCCGCCCCCGCAGGCCAATCCAGGCAATGGACCCGGATACGAACCTCAACCTCGTCAGGAATTGCATGGCCCGGCCGTGCTGCAGCGCAGCGGTCCCGATTACGCTTATGGTCAAGCCCCCACGGCTTCTAACGGCGGTAGGGTGGCCTTTCAAATGCCCCAGGCCAAAGGTATTAGTTTGGAACACCTTCTCGACAGGATCGAAGAAGTTCCCTTCCAGCCACTGGCCGATTCCCATCTCATTGACGCAACCAAGCCGCACGACGCCCCCAGTGAAGAGTTCCGCACCCTGCGCACCCGTTTGAATCATTTGCAGACTCTGCAACCCATTCATACCTGCGTGGTCACCAGCGCCTCTCCTGCCGAAGGGAAATCTTTCACTGCCGTTAACCTGGCTTTAGCCGAATCCCATCTGGCTGGGAACAACACCCTGCTTGCCGATTTCGATTTCCGCCGTCCCATTGTCCACTCCCTGTTCCAAATTGATCGCTCCCCGGGAATTACGGATTACTTGTTGGGTCGGGCCGAATTGCACCAGATCATTAAGCGGGTAGCAGGCACCAACCTGTTTTTGATGCCCGCCGGTGAAGCTGTTTTGAATCCGCTGGAACTGCTTAATCTTCAGGAAGTGAGAGTGCTTCTGGATCGCTTGCCAGAACTGTTCAACTGGGTTGTTTTAGATAGTCCTCCACTGCTTTTCGCAGCCGATGCGAATCTGCTTTCCACCATGTGTCATGGCACTTTACTGGTTGTCCGTATTGGAACAACCACCATTGATTCGGTCACCCGTGCCCTGCAATCGCTTTGTGAAAATAATGTGTTGGGTATCTCAGTGAATGGTGCGCGCCGCGGCGAACTCTATTCCAAGTACACTTATTATCATTCGTATTACTACTCAACGCCAACAGAAGTACCAGAAGATGAAGAAGGGGAACAGGCATCCAGCAGTTCCCGTAAACATAAAAAAGATCATGACGATGACGACGAATAGCCCCTGGGCTGTCGTTTATCTGCACAATGTTTAACCGTGGAAAGGTAGATTGAAAACTCGTGCGTAGAAGAAGCTTTCTTTTCGTGGCCAGTTCCTGTCTACCTTTTTGCGCGTCTGCGTCCGCTGCTTCGTCTTCCCAAACCATCACTGGCGTCCTGATCCTCCCAAACCCCGCCAAGCCTGCGCTTCAATCCGCCGACCGCACTCTTCCCCTTCACGGTGACGAATCCACCATGGGTGTCTTCCTCGACAAGCGAGTCCATGGGCTTACCTTCCAGTTAACCGGCCTGCTGGAACCGTCCGGAACCTTTGAAGTCGGCCCAATCCACACCAAGTCCATGGTCGTTTTAAAAGACGCCCGCAAGCTCTTTGTGACATATTGGTGTGACATCTGTTCAATCCGAACTTACACTCCAGGTATCTGCTGGTGCTGCCAGGAAGAAACAGAACTCGACCTCCGGGAACGATACGACTCGTGAAACACAGCCTACTGATTTTTCTCTTTCTATTTATGATTGTCGAAGCCGCACCGCGTTACAGCGCCCAAAAAGTTCAGGTTGATGGCATTGAAGTCGTACGCCTCACCGACTCCACTAAAAATACAGAATTGTCAGTGGTGCCCTCCATCGGCAACAATCCCTATTCATTCAAAGTGAACGGCAAAGATGTATTCTGGTCTCCTTACAAGACCCTGGCCGAATTCAAAGCCAAGCCCACGCAATTGGGTAATCCGTTCCTTGCACCCTGGGCCAACCGCATTGATCAGCCATCCTACTACGCCAACGGCGACAAATATCATTTGAATCCCGATCTCAAAAATTATCGTAACGACGGCTTCAGCCAGCCCATCCACGGCCTGGTTGTTTTCGCCTCAGAATGGCAGGTTATCAAAGTGGAAGCCGATGCCCGAGGTGCCCGTGTCACCAGTCGGCTGGACTTCTACAAATATCCCAAATGGATGGCCCAGTTCCCCTTCGCCCACACCATTGAAATGACCTATCGGCTGGTGGAAGGAATGGTCGAGTGTGAAACCTACATCGTTAACCACTCCATGGAGCCCATGCCGGTTTCCATCAGTTTCCATGCCTACTACCAGATTCACGACGCCCCACGCGCCAAGTGGAAGCTCACTTCCTCAGCCGTAGATCAGGTAGTGCTCAACGATAAATTGACTCCTACCGGAGAGGTGAAGCCCAATCCATTTGCCAACCCCATGGAATTAGGGTCCACCATGCTCGACGATGTTTTCACCAATCTGACTCGTGATGCCCAAGGCAAAGCTTCTTTTTCCATTGAAGGTGAAAAACAAAAGATCACCGTTTTGTTTGGCGAGAAATTCCCCGTTTCCGTAATTTATGCCCCCACCGGCCCAGGTCGAGATTTCATCTGCTTTGAGCCAATGACGGCCATCACCAACGCCTTCAATCTGGCTCAAGCCGGAAAATATAAAGGGTTGCAAAGCATCCCCGCCCAGGGCGATTGGCGAGAAAGCTTCTGGATCGTCCCATCAGGGTTTTAACCAAGATCTTGAAACCATCCAAATATTTAGTTTGCGATGATCCACGGCAGGCGAGACCCGCCTTGTTGGGATAACCCGTGGTTCCCTGTCCTAAATTGTTGTTATCAGCGTGCATCTGCGTCCATCAGCGGCCATTAATCTGGGCCGCCGATGCACGCCGATAACACAATCGCGGGAAAACTATATGACATTGGACGGTTTCGCCCGCTGCAGATCACGGCATAGAGTGCCTGCCCCAAACAAATACATCTCAGCGTTTCAACCCTCGCAAATCGTAAACATAAATAGAATACCCAATGCGCACCAACGGTTCCCTCCCTCGCAACCAGGCATAGGCTTCCCGACCCTCATATGCCCCCACCAGCAGCGTTACGCTAACCGCAGCGAAGCAATCCACCGTTGCCGCGTCGTCACTGTGCGGAACTGCCCTGCCCGTCATCCCGAAATATTCCAGCGGTGCCCCTCCAAAGTAGGCGATGCAAAGTTTATCCTTCGCCGCATACGTTTCTTTCCAGACTCTCAGCCGTTTCAGATCCTGACCCCAATCAATATTGGAATCAGCAAGATAATTGCCACCCTTTTCCGGTCCACCAACCAGTACGTTAAAGAATGCCAAATGATACGGATGCCGCCATACAGTTTCCCCAGCTTGCAACAGCAGACATGCGACAAGAATGGAAGGCCATC
>JAYWBH010000274.1:0-17377 GCA_043781815.1 Bryobacterales bacterium
GGGCTTTTCTTCTAATTCAAAGCTGCCAAAAACCAGCGAGCGGGCGTCCAGTTCATCGCCAATTTTCACCATTGTGGCTTTGGAAATTTGTACATAGGGCCGGACGCTTAAGCGCCGGTAAGCTTCTTGCCGGGCGTCACGGTCCAGCACTAAAAGTCCTTCCCCGTAGAGCGCTTCTTGAATGGAATCGGCAGCACTTTCCCCTAACCAGTTGAGGTTCAGATTTTTGGTGAGGTTGATGAACGGCAACACAACTACGGATTCGGCTGCTGCTGGAAGAACACAAAACAAGAGGGCCGCCAGGATTCGGTACATTGCTTAATTTTAGCAAGCCGCAACCGCTCCCATCAGCGGCTCAGATTATTCGCCGCTGATGGACGCCGATGAACGCTGATAACAACCAAACCCTAGTTGACGGTTACCTTCATATTGGTCCCGCCGACGCGGATTTCCTTGATCTGATACTTCCCTTCGCTATTCAGGTAACGCACCGCAGTCTTGACGTACTTTTCACTGGTGTTTTCCACTTGAATGGGGGCTTCAACGGTTGTTTTGCCTAGTTTCATGACAATTTTACCGTTGTCAATTTCCACCTTGTACTCGCCGGCTTTTAGTTCTTTGCCATTGAGGGTGGCGTTTTCATACAGCACAATTTTGTGAGTGGTGGCGCTGGCAAAAGCCATGGTCAGGGTGACGCACAACAAAAGTATCTTTTTCATAAACAGAGTTCTCCTTAGTTGACCCGGTGCCGATTGCAGCCACGGGCCGATTACATATTGCTTTTGATTTACATTTCGGCCAGCAGCGGGCTTTCCCTCCGGAACACCCGTTGTCACATGCCTTGTATGAAATTACATACGAACCAAGTCAGCATTCGTTCCGTTAAAAAGTTTCGTTGTGAAGAAAACTTTTAACAAGTTCTGTAGCTTTCTGCTGGGCTGTGGCTGTATTGCCGAACTCAGGAATCCACACCACCGCTTCATCGCGACGGAACCAGGTCAATTGCCGCTTGGCATATTGACGGCTGTGAATCTGGGCCAGTTCCAAAGCCTGTTTGAAATCCATCTGCCCACGAAGCAATGCCAGCGACTCTTTATAGCCGATAGATTCAAACGGCTTTGCGTCTTCTGAATAGCCACGTGCCAGAATACTTTTCACTTCATCCAGCAATCCGTCTTCAAACATGCGCATGCAGCGTTCATTCAGACGTTGGTGCAACAGCGGGCGTGGGGGATTCAACCCGATTTTCAAAACGCGATATCCTTCCAGCCCCTGGCGTTTGCCTGCCATAAAATCTGAACCCGGCTTGCCTGCCAAAATACGAATCTCTAATGCGCGCATGGTCTTGTTAATGTCCTGCGGTTGAATGCGCCCCGCGGCCTCCTGATCCAGCCGTGTGAGGATGCGATGTAGCGATCCCGTCGCAGCGGCTTCCCTGGCGGCCAGTTTCCGGCGCAGTTCCTCATTGCGCTCTGGGCTGGGGGACAAGCCTTCCAACAGCGCTTTTAAGTAGAACCCCGTCCCGCCGCAGAGGATGGGCAGCTTTTGGCGATGGGTAATGCCTTTTAACGATTCTTTTGCGAGTCTTGCGTACTCGCCAGCACTCATCAGCGCGTCTGGGTTACAGATGTCTATTAAATGGTGAGGGATCCCTTGGTGCGCCTCTGCTGGTAACTTGGCGGTACCGATTTGGAAGTAGCGGAAAACTTGTAATGAGTCGCAATTCAAAATCTCTCCATCATATGCATTGGCTAAGGTAAGGGCTAAATCGCTCTTGCCTGAACCTGTTGGGCCGATAATTGTAACCAGAGGGTAGAGGTTGTCCGTCAAACCTCTAGGCTAGCAAGCCCTCTTGCCCGGAATGCCGGGAGTATATACTGGAAGTGAAATTAAATCGCCCGGAAACGGGGGGGTCGAATGTTCCGTCTTGGCAAAACTGCTCTTGCAATCGTAATAACAGGTGCTTGCGTATTCGCACAAGCGCCAGATAAAGATGAGGACCGTGCTGCGGCCTACTACAACTACTCAATGGGTAGAATTTATACCGAACTTGCTGGCGCCTATGGAAACAAAGGTGAATATGTAGGTAAGGCCATTGAGCACTTCAAATCCGCATTGAAAGCGGACCCCGGTGCAACCTTCATCACGGAAGATATTTCCGACCTTTATGTACAAGGTGGCCGCATCCGCGAAGCTGTTCGCGAAGCCGAAGACGCCCTGAAGGCGAACCCTGACAATATTCTTCCCCGGCGCATTTTGGGTCGAATTTATTCCCGGCTGATTGGCGATCCGCAAGGCCAAAGCCGCAGCATCAATGAAACGATGCTGAAAAATTCCATCGAGCAGTACACCAAGATCACCGAGAAAGAACCGCTGGATCTGGAAAGCTGGGTGATGCTGGGACGCTTGCAGAAGATGAGCACAAATTCAGTGGAATCGGAAAGAGCGTTTAAGAAGGCTCTGTTGATCGATCCTGAAAATGAAGATGCCATGGCTGGGCTGGCGTTAGTTTACGCCGACCTTGGCGACACAAATAAGGCCGCAGAACTGCTGAAGAAGGTCACCGATAAGAATCCGTCCATGCGCACCTTGACTGCGCTGGCTGGGTCCTATGAGCAGATGCATGATTACAATCTTGCCGCAGAGACCTACAAAAAAGCCCTGGGACTACAGCCCGATAATGACGAAATCAAAAAGCAGTTGGCCAGCACGTTGCTGTTAGCTGACAAAGTAGATGAAGCTGCCAAATTGTTTGAGGAAATGGCGACGGAAGATCCTAAAGATTTTGTTTCGCGATTACGCCTTTCCCAAATCTATCGTCAACAAAACAATTTTGACAAAGCCTGGCAGCAGCACAACAAAGCGAAAGAGATTGACGCCAATAATCCTGAGATTCGCTACAACGAAGTGAACCTGTACGAAAGCCAGGGGAAATCGGCAGAAGCGATTACTTCGCTGAAAGAATTGCTGGCCAGCACGCAAAAGAAAACTTATTCAGCGCAAGAACGGCAGACCAGAGCCACTTTGCTGGAACGGCTGGGTCTTTTATATCGCCAAGGGGAACAGTACGGAAAGGCAGTGGATACTTTCCGCACGCTAGCCGAACTGGACTCGGCGCTGGCATCCCGAGCGACAGCTCAAGTTGTCGACACTTACCGTCAAAATCGCGAGTATCAAAAAGCGGTAGACGAGGCCGACAGCGCGTTGAAGAAATTCCCTAAAGATCGCATGATTACGGTGGTCCGGGCCAGTGCCCTTGGGGAGTTGGGACGCAATGCCGATGCTGTGGCATCGCTCAAGACACTGCTGGAAGGGAAGCCCACGGATCGGGAAACTTTTCTGAGTATTGCCCAAGCTTATGACCATGCCAAGAACTATCCAGAAATGGCCAAAGCGATTGATGAAGCGGAAAAACTGAGCACCACAAAAGAGGAAAAAGAAGGCATTTCGTTTACTCGTGGGGCGATGTATGAAAAGCAGAAGATGTTCGATCTGGCTGAAGTTGAGTTCCGCAAAGTGATCGAATTGAATCCAATGAATGGTGGTGCCTTAAACTACCTCGGCTACATGTTTGCAGATCGTAATTTACGGCTGCCTGAAGCTCGTGCCCTGATTCAAAAAGCGTTGGACATGGAGCCCGGCAACGGTGCTTATTTGGATTCCATGGGCTGGCTGGCATTCCGTCAGGGTAAGTATGAGGAAGCCGAAGACCTGTTGAAGAAGTCAATTGAACGGGTGCCCAAAGATTCGACCATTTACGATCATCTGGCTGAAGTTTATTTCAAGCAGGAAAAGACCAAAGAAGCCATCAACTCCTGGGAAAAATCCGTGAAGGCGTATGAAGCGGCTGGTGTTGGGGAACGCGAAGGCGTGGATATTGCAGGCATTCAAAAGAAGTTGGAAAAGGCTAAGAGTCGATTGGCCAAAGACAACACCCAAGCGCCTAAGAAGGAAAAGAATCGTTAGCGCTGGACAGGCAAGGATGCCTATCCCACTGGTAGTCTTGCGATATTCTTGAAGTATGCGAACTACCGCTCTACTATTTATTGGACTTGCGCTGAGCTTCTCCGCGCTTGCAGACCAGAAGCTTGGTAAGCCATTCACTCTTCCAAAACCGATGGCTGTTGCCGCTGTGTTGGCCGACCCGGAACCGCTGGCTGGGAAGATTGTTCAAGTGAAAGGCAAAGTGGCTGAAGTTTGCCAGATGGCCGGTTGCTGGATGAGCCTCACCGATGAAGGGAAGTCGCTGCGGATTAAAGTCAACGACGGCGACATGGTATTTCCCAAAGAATCAGTGGGCAAAATGGCCATCGCTGAAGGCAAACTGGAAAAAATGGAATTGACGCGGGATCAAATGATTGCCCGTGCCAAGCACGAAGCTGAGGAACAGGGTCGTAAGTTTGACCCCAAGTCCGTCAAAAGTGGAAAAACCATTTATCAGATTCAGGGCGTGGGCGCTGTGGTTCTTGATTAACGAATGAAACTTCTTGTTCTTGCCCTTACCCTAGCGCTAACCGCGCAAGCCCAGACGAAGACTGCTGCCAGACAACAACCGAAGTTAGTAGTCTTCATCGCCGTGGATCAGTTCCGTTATGATTACCTGCTGCGATTCCGCAAGGATTACAACGCCGGATTGGCTAGGTTACTGGAGAATGGTGCCGTATTCACCAATGCCAACTACCAGCACTTCCCCACGGTGACGGCGGTGGGTCATTCCACCATGCTCACCGGGGCAACGCCCAACATCAGCGGTATTGTTGGCAACGAATGGTGGGATAGGGAGGCTGGTAAAGATGTGACCAGCGTTGAGGATCTGGACCCGAGCATGAAAAGTCTGGGAGCTGTCACCAAGACTGTTGGTTCGCCTCGACGATTGCTGGTGAGCACGTTGGGCGATGAAATGAAGATGTCGGGTTTGTGGGATAGCAAAGTAATTGGGATTTCCATTAAGGATCGCAGTGCGATTCTGCCGTCTGGCCGGATGGCCGATGGGGCATATTGGTTCGATCCGGAGAGTGGCAATTGGGTATCGAGCACCTGGTACTTCGACGCACTTCCCGACTGGGTGGCAAAGATAAACGATACCCATCCTGCCGATAAGTTCGCCGGTGCGCAGTGGAAGCCCTTGCTGGAAGCTGGTCCGCCATTGAAAATAATGCCCGATACCAAAGACAAGAAACTCTATGTCGAATTAGAGAACAGCCCCTATGGAAATGAGTTGATCGAAGAGCTGGTGGAAGCGGCGATTGTTAAGGAAAAACTTGGGCAACGGGGAGCTTTGGATTTGCTGACGGTCAGCTATTCGGCTAACGATTACGTTGGCCATCTGGTTGGACCCGATGATCCGCAAGTACGCGATATGGCCATTCGTACGGATCGTCTGTTGGGGAAATTATTCGCCCTTCTCGATAGCAAAGTTGGACGAAGCAATTACATTGTAGGGTTCACTGCCGATCATGGCGTGGCCCCTGTTCCTGAAGTGCAGAAGGCTCGAAAAATGCCTGGCCAACGGCTGAATGCAACCGATGTGAAAGTGGCCATCAATGCCCGCCTCAGCGAACTGTACGGGGAAGGGGAGTGGGTTGTAAACAAGAACTTCGACGCCCCTTGTCTGAATGCCGGCTTGGCCGCTGCCCGCAAGGTGAGCATGGCTGACGCTCGAACCCAGGCTGCTGAGGCTGTGCGGCGACTTCCGGGGATCATGCGGGTTTACACGCGCGACCAGATCGTAGAAGGGCGTCTGGTGCTGGATAGCATTGGTTTACGCATCGCCAATGGGTATTTTCCGGAGCGCAGTCCCGATTTAATGATAGTTGCCGAACCTTACAGCTTCTTCACCACTAAGACAACTGGAACGACGCACCATTCAGCGTTCGGCTACGATACGCATGTGCCGCTAATTTTGATGGGAACTCCCTTTAAAGCTGGAAACTATCATGGCACGGCAGCCGTCAATGACATGGCGCCAACATTGGCTACAGTTGTGGGCGTGGAAATTCCTAGTGGATCGGTGGGCAGGACTTTAGTGGAAGCACTTGTAAACTGAAGCTTTTTTACACTAAAGCGCCCCCTGTGATACCCTGGAAAGTACTTAAATAGTGCGTAAGGAGTCTGTTTTCGCAATGCTGAAATTTTCTAGCCGTCCTTTGCTGGTTCTGGCACTGGGTCTTGTGGCAAGTGCATCCTTGTCGATGGCGCAATCAAAGGTCGGGATTATCAACCTGCAAAAGGCTGTTCTTGACACTGCTGAGATCAAAAAAGCTCAGCTTGAGCTGGAAGCCAAGTTCAAACCCAAGACCGATGCCATTGATCGTCTGCAAAAAGAACTGGCCGATATCCAGAACAAGTTACAAACCATGGCCGGTAAGTTAACGCCGCAGGCCGAACAGGAAATGCAGATTACAGGCACTCGCAAGCAGCGGGAATTGACGCGTTTGAATGAAGACGTGCAAGGCGACGTGGATCGGGAACGGAACGAGATTCTGGGTCGGGCAGCTACCCGCATGCAGGATGTAGTGAAGAAGATGGCCGATGCAAGCGGATTGGATATAGTGGTGGATGTTTCGAACACGGTGTTCTTCAAGACCTCATTGGAAATCACCAAGGATTCCACTACGGCATATGATAAAGCCTATCCGGTGGCCAAATAAGCCTTTTTGGGAACAAATGTTGACCTAGCAGTGTCCATTTTTCAGTATGGCTAGTTATCTGGACAATTACGGAAGAAGCGACGCGAAGCGGGAAAAAATCGTCAAGGGTCTGGTGATGGCGGCGGTGATTATTGCCGTTGCATCCGGGGCTCTTTACTTTTTTCTGCGCGATTTCAAAGAGCGTGGCCAGTTGAGTGGCTTTCACGAATTGCTCAACAAAAAAGATTATAAGACGGCTTACGGGTTGTGGGGCTGCACCGATAGCAACCCTTGTCCCAACTATAGCTACGATAAGTTTCTGTCCGATTGGGGGCCCAATAGCCTGATTGGCAAAGGGGCGACCATTTCGGTAAACAAGACTCGTTCCTGTGAAGAAACGGTGATTCAGATCTGGACCGTAGGCCCCAAGGAAACTATTAATTTATTGGTGAATCGTAAAGATAAGACCATCGGGTTTGCCCCCTGGCCTGTTTGCGATCCCCATATGAAGATGGAATAAGGGCCTGATACAGTAAGTTTTCCAAGTACTTGAAGGTGTGAAGAAAGTCCGCTAGCGGACTTGGCAGGCGGAATCGCCTGCCCCACAAACGCAACTCCGGTTGTTAGAGAAGTTTCATTCCAATTTCCAAAAAACTATATGACATTGGGCGGTTTCGCCTGCTGCCACTTAGTTTTCTCGCAACTGGAAGGGTTGTTGGTGGGGCAGGCGCTTTCGCCTGCTGCGGATTTCCACAGTGCTAGTGGCATCCTAAACAGGTGAATCGCACGCCATGACACACCGCGCACGTATCTTTATCCCAGGTATGATTCTTCCGATTGTGTGAATCCAGAAAATCGGCGAGATGATTGCTGGGCCGTAGGTCGGCCTTCGCGTCATGACACGTTTCACACGAAAATGGAGGGTCGATCTTGGTATGGCAAACCAGACAATCAGCCATCGCCGGGAAAGCGGTTTTGGCCAATAGCGATTCTGATTCCTCCATGCCGCGATGGCATGCCACACAAGCATTTTTCGAGGCCAGATGACGCCGGGCATCGCCGGGTTTGGATAGATACGTTTTCTTATCCATCGCTGAGGCGAACAAGGGTGCCAGATTTCCCATTCTCCCGTGCAATTGATGATTGAACTTGCTGACAGAAAGGGTAGCTGGCTGCTTGATCTCAACCGTCTGGTGGCAAGGCAGGCACACTTCAGGTCTGGGTAGATTATTGTCTTCCGCTTTGGTGCTGGTGGGTACTGACTGGTGGCAACTAACGCACGCAGGCTTCAGTTTCAAGTGTAATTTGTGAGAAAAAGGCCGACCCGTTGCGGGGGCGGCCTGCATCACCAAAACAAAACTGAATGCGATGATTACCCTTTGTAGGAGATTCGCCAAATCTTGTTTCCACCATCCTCAGAAACCAGCAGACTTCCGTCAGGTAACTCAAACAATCCTACTGGACGTCCCCAGACTTCACGCTTGTCGGGAGCCATCATCCAGCCGGTCAGGAAATCTTCCTTTTCACCGGATGGTTTGCCGCCTTTGAACGGCTGAAAGACAACAGAATAGCCGACTCTTTCGGAGCGGTTCCACGATCCGTGGAAGCACAGGAACGCTCCTCCGCGATATTTGGCAGGGAACTGTTTGCCGGTGTAGAACATGGCGTCGAGCACTGCCACGTGGGCTCCCAAGGCTATGTCAGGGGTAATAGTCTTCTTCACCAGTTCCGGTTTCAAATCCTTGTTGCGAGGATCTTCGTTTGGCCCAATGTAAGAATAGGGCCAGCCGTAAAAGCCGCCCTGCTTGATCTTGGTGAAGTAATCGGGCACCAGATCATCACCCAGGCCGTCGCGTTCCTGCACTGCAGCCCACAGGTCTTGCGTGCCGGGGTAGAAGCGCATTCCGATTACATTGCGCACCCCGGAGGCAAAGATTTCATGACCAGTTCCATCGGGATTGTAGCGGTTGATGGCAGCGCGGCGTGGATCTTCCCCCGGCGATACATTCGATTCCGACCCAACCGTAATGTACATTTTCTCACCTTTTTTATCGAAGAGAATGGTTCGCGTGGTGTGACCTTTGCCAAAATCTTTGAAGTTCACCAGTTCTTCGCCCGGTCCAGCGGTCATTGCGGCTTTATCGTACTTATAGCGCTTCACGCTGGTGGCTTCGGCTACGTAGAGATAATCTTTCCACCAAGCCAAACCGTAGGGACGGTCCAGGCCGCTGATCAACTTTTTGCGATCTTCGTCTGCCTTGAAATCTTTGTTCTTATCGGTGAGCACATAAACGCTACCGTTGGCCACTGTATCGCTCAAAAGGATCTCGCCACTCGGCCCAGCCAACATGAATCGTGGGCGTTCAAATCCGGAAGCGTATTCGTCAATCGTGAATCCTTTCGGAAGATTCAATTGGGCTCCATCTGGCCGTGGGATTACCTGGGCACGGTTGGTGGAGGATTTGGTGTGATATGGCGCGGGGAGTGTGATTTTTTTCGCTTGGTCCGCAGCAACTGCTGCGCCAATCACAGCTACCGCACCGAATGAAAGGGCAAGATATCTTCTGTTCATATGTACTTCCTCATTGTAACGCGAGGGCTTTACTCTACACGATAGTTAGGCGCTTCTTTGGTGATAATCACGTCGTGCACGTGGCCTTCGCGCAAGCCAGCCATGGAAACGCGCACGAACTTGGAACGATCCTGCAACTCTGGAATGGTGGCGCAACCGCAGTAGCCCATGCCTGCTTTCAAACCGCCCACCAATTGAAATACCATTTCAGAAAGTGGACCTTTGTACGGGACGCGACCCTCAATCCCTTCTGGAACCAGTTTGCCGCCAGCTTCCTGACTGTAACGATCCGTGGAGCCGATGGCCATTGCCCCTAACGACCCCATTCCCCGATAACTCTTAAACGTGCGGCCCTGATAGAGAATCGTCTCGCCTGGACTTTCGTCGGTACCGGCTAGCAGGCTGCCGATCATGACCACATCGGCACCGGATGCGATGGCCTTGGTGACGTCGCCAGAATATTTAATGCCGCCGTCGGAAATCAACGGAACGCCCGCTGCGCGAGTGGCCTTCACTGCTTCAGCAATGGCTGTGATCTGCGGCATGCCAGCGCCGGAAACAACACGAGTTGTGCAAATGGATCCGGGGCCGATGCCAACTTTCACACCATCAGCGCCGAATTCAATCAGGTCCCTGGCACCTTCGAACGTGCCCACGTTGCCGGCAATTACATTGATGTGCGATGGAAGAAATTTTTTCAGAGTGGCCAGCGCATTGAGCACTCCTTCGCTATGGCCGTGGGCGGAATCAATGGCCAAAATGTCCACTTTTTTCGCCACTAAGGCTTGAGCCCGTTCCAGGAAATCGCCGGTGGAACCAACTGCTGCGCCAGTGCGCAAGCGTCCCTGCTCATCTTTGGCGGCATTGGGATACTTCAGTTTCTTCTGAATGTCTTTGACCGTGATCAGCCCTTTCAGGTTGTAGGCGTCATCCACTACCAGAAGTTTTTCGACGCGATGACGATGCAGAATTTCTTCAGCATCTTCAAGCGTGGTGCCCACTGGAACGGTGATCAGATTTTCCTTGGTCATCACCTGCGAAATGGGCAGGTCGTAACGGGTTTCAAACCGCAGATCGCGATTGGTTAGAATGCCCACCAGTTTGCCGTTCTGGGTAACTGGGACACCGGAAATGCGGAACCGCTGCATTAAATCCAGGGCGTCGGCAATTTTCTTGTCGGGTGAGATGGTGACGGGGTCAACAATCATGCCACTTTCAGAGCGCTTTACCCGATCTACTTCTTCGGCTTGACGTTCAATGGTCATGTTGCGATGGATGAAGCCTACGCCGCCTTGCTGGGCCAGGGCGATGGCCATATGGGATTCGGTGACCGTATCCATGGCCGAGCTAACAATAGGAATATTAAGGAAGATGTTGCGGCTAAGCCGGGTCCGGGTGTCCGCCATGGCGGGAAGAACATTGCTACGGGCCGGCTGGAGCAGTACATCATCGAAGGTCAACCCTTCGGGGAGATGTTCAGGAATCATGTGGATTCATTTCATGATACTCCATTCTGCGTGAAAATCTGCTTACGTTTCATATTCGTTACACACTGCTGGACGATAAGGCTAACAAGGGCACGTTAGTCGAATCACTTGGAACCGATCAGCCAAAAATTTCGCCAGCAATTTGCGATCAGCACAACCGAGGTGGCGATGCACCCGGTTTACCTGCGCGGGAACAGAATCGTTAACCTGGCGCTTTTGGCTCATTTAGGGTTCACGCTTATTTTGTATGCGATTTACGGTCCCTGGTGGAAAGCGCTAGCTGCTAGCGTTGCGCTGATTGGTTTATTCCAGTTGGCCAGCTTCTATCTTCCAACTCATTTTGCTACGCGTGCTTTCGGCGCTTTCGCACTCCAACTGATGGCTACCTTTGAGCTGCACCAGCTTCATCCGGTAGGGGAACTGCACTATCTCTTATTTTCCATTGGAGTTACCATCCTGATTGTCTACAAGGACTGGCGGTGCCTTTGTGTGGCCCTGGTTTTTGTCGATTTACAATACCTCTATGCTGCCAGCGGTCAGGCTAGAGCTCTGGTTTTCTTTAGCCTTTTCCAGGTAGAAGCAGCAATTTGTGGCTATCTGTCTAACCAAATGCGTCGTCAGACTCTAGATAACTGGACGAATGAAAGTGAACTTCGTTTGCATAGCGCAAAGCTACAGGAAGAAATCATTGCCAAAGATGAGTTGTCCAACAAGTTAAGCCATTACGCTTGGGATCTGACTTCGGCGAAAGATGCCGAGTTTGCGCAACGTGAGCAGACCGATTTGTTGATTACTGAATTGGAAGCGGCAAAACATAAGGCATTGGCGGCAGTGCAGGCGAAGAGCGAATTTTTGGCATCAATGAGTCATGAGATTCGGACGCCGATGAACGGCGTTATCGGCATGACCGATCTGCTGCTCGACACGCACCTTGACCCGCATCAGCAAGAGTATGCCGAAACCATCCGCAGTTCTGGTGCTTCGCTATTGACGCTGATCAACGATATTTTGGATCTATCGAAAGTGGAAGCGGGCAAGATGGAGCTGGAACCGATGCCTTGCGATCTGCAGGTTATCCTGCACAATGTGCTGGATCTATTCATGGCTAAGGCGCAGCAGAAAGGAATATATCTGGCTCTTCGATACCGTTTGGGCGTGCCCACTGCGGTCATTGGCGATGCGGGCAGAATCCGTCAGATATTTTTGAACCTTGTCAGCAACGCCGTGAAATTTACGGAGAGTGGTTATGTACTGATTGACGTGCAATCCATTGCATCGCGAATTTCAATTCAAATTACAGATACCGGCTGTGGTGTTCCGTTAGACAAACAGCAACTGATTTTTGAAAAGTTCACGCAGGCAGATTCGTCCACCACTCGTCGTTTTGGGGGCACTGGCCTGGGTTTGGCCATCTCCCTGGAACTGACACGGCTGATGAATGGTTTGATTGAACTCACCAGTACCCCCGGCAATGGTTCCACATTTACGGTCACATTGCCGCTTACCGTGCAAGCCGCGGCCATTGCGCCGGAACCCCTTCCCGCCCTTGCCGATCTGCGCGTTTTGGTGATTGACAGTGCGGAAATCCGTCGCAATATTACTCAAGAAGCGTTGCAGTCTAGCGGGATGCGCTGCCAAGCCTGGACGGAGTGGAATTCCGTGCGCAAGATGATGGAGCGGGCTGAGGCCAGTGCCGATCCTTATCGTTTTGTACTGCTCACTTTGTCGAAGCCGGAACCGGAGATCTGCGTTGAAATCCGATCTCTGGTGAACGACAAGCGCTATCCCGATACTTCGTTCGTTTTACTGTCCAGCCCGGCTACTTTGTCCTACGCTGAAAGCTGGAAGGAATCAGGATTTTCAGCGTTTATCTCGCTTCCTTTGCGGCAGACTGAAATGTTGCAAATCCTCAACAAACTTGCCGGAATGACAAAGGCTGAACAGGAGTGCACACTGCTTACCCGGCACCAGTTGCCCAGCAGAATCCTGGTGCCGGAAGTCAGCTCTTTAATCGCCAATTTCGCGTTGCGGATTCTTCTAGCAGAAGACAATTTGGTGAATCAAAAAGTGGCCAGCCGTTTCCTTCAAAAATTAGGTTGCCGTGTGGATATTGCTGTAAACGGATTAGAGGCCGTCAGGAAGTGGGAATCCACCAGTTATGATTTGATTTTCATGGATTGCCAAATGCCGGAAATGGACGGGTTTGAAGCGGTGGGACGCATCCGCCAACTGGAACAGGATTCTCCACGGGGAACTCGGATTCCAATTGTCGCGCTGACTGCCAACGCATTGGTTGGAGATCGGGAACGATGCCTAGCCGCTGGAATGGACGATTATTTATCAAAACCTGTGAAAATCGACAATTTGCGACGGGTATTGGAAACCTATTTCCCAACACCTGCCGCTTTAGAATGCGTGGATGAAGCGGTTGCTCTGGTAAACTAAAAGTTCCAATTCGTGGCAATATTTAGGAGTTTTTCTTTTACATGATTACGGCAACACAATTGCGCCCAGGCATGGTGATTCTTTTTAACAAGGAACTCCATTCTGTCTTCACAATGTCTCATCGCACACCGGGCAATTTGCGCGGCTTCGTGCAGGTGAAGATGCGCAGCCTTCGCACCGGCTCCATGTTTGAACACCGCTTTTCTTCGGAAGATAAAGTGGATCGTGCCGTTTTGGAAGACCACGAAATGGAATATATGTACGATGACGGCGATTTCTACTACTTCATGAACACTGTGGACTTTGAGCAAATGCACTTCACCAAAGACACTTTAGGAGACGCAGTGAATTATCTGATTCCCCAGCTCAAGCTGAACGTAGAGTTCCATGAAGGCAAAGCGATTGGGATTGAATTGCCACCGTCGGTTGCAATGAAAGTTCTTGAAACTGAACCAGGCTTGAAAGGCTCCACCGTATCGAACGTGACCAAGCCCGCCAAAACTGAAACCGGACTGATTGTAATGGTTCCCGCATTCATCAGCGAAGGCGAAGTGATCCGAGTTTCAACTTCCGACGGCAGTTACCTGGAACGCGCTTAACACGCGGCTAACAGCAATTCCAAAAGCTCCTGCTCCTCAGCCGGGAACACGGTGCGCAGGTCCACCAGAATCGTATTGTCTTCAATTCGCGTGATCACCGCCAGATCTGCGGTTCTAAGTCGCCTCTCCATTGCGGTGGCTTTTTCATTGGGAATAGCTAACAGCCAGGTGCCAAGCGATTGTTCTGGAGTGGAGCCGCCACCTATCACCGATCGCCCTTCTTTGATGTACCAACTTGCCTGCCCGGATTGGGCCAGCAGCGCTTCTGCACGTATCTTGATTGCTTCCAGTGTAAGCCGGATCATGGCCAGGGCGGGCACGTCGTCGTAATTCTCAAACAGCAGAGCGCGCAGTTTTTGAGACAACACTTCGGTGGTCAATTTATCCACGCGCATGGCTCGAAACATGGGATTGCGTCGGATGCGTTCCACTAAAGCTGCTTGGCCGGTAATAAAACCAGCCTGACTGCCACCCAGCAGTTTATCGCCACTGAAGGAAACCACGTTCACCCCGGCCGCTAAGCTATCCCGCACCAGCGGTTCGTCCACTCCGTAAGCTTGCAGGTCCACCAGGCATCCACTGCCAAGATCCTCGTAAATCGGCACGCCGCATTCGCGCGATAGGGCAGTAAGCTCCTGCAGGGAAGGCTTTGCCGTGAACCCTTGGATGTGAAAATTACTGGGATGCACCCGCAGAATCAGACGAGTGCTTGTTGTGATTGCATTGCGGTAATCTTCAACACTGGTTCTATTGGTAGTGCCCACTTCCCGAATCGTAACGCCCGCCCGATGCATGATGTCGGGGATGCGAAATCCATCGCCAATCTCAATCAGTTCCCCACGGCTGATGATTACTTCCCCACCAGCGGCCAATTCGTTCAACACCAGATAGACGGCTGCGGCGTTATTGTTTACTACGATGGACGAGGCATCTAACAATCGGTCGAGAAGTGCGCTGATATGGGTATCGCGCCTGCCACGGCGACCCGCTTCAACGTCGTATTCCAAGTTAGAGTAGCCTGCTTGCACCGTCACCGCACCCAGCGGCGCACGACCCAAATTGGTGTGCAACACCACGCCTGTGGCATTGATCACGCGCCGCAAACTAGGGTCTGAAAGTTCTTGAAGGGATTTTTGTACCAGTTGGGGAATCACTTCCACATCCACGTTTTCCCCGTTGGTCAGCCGCTGACGACAAGCTTCCACTACGCGGCGGATTTCCCCGGTTACCAAACGGTGGGGCAATGCCCGCACAGCTTCTGGAAGTTGCCGCAAAACAGCATCTACCGAAGGCAGATTGCGAAGTAGGTTCTGATGTTTCGGGTCGGTTTCTGGCACGGCTATTTCAGCATTGGAAACAACGCCCGGATTTCCTGTTCCTTCGGTTGCCGCCCATATTCGCAGATCTCAAACGATTCTACAAAGTCCACTGTTTCCGCCTTTGCTGCCCCGTACCATTTCACCAATGACGCTTTCACAATCGGATCAATGGGTTGCTTGCGCGCGCTGCGCAGATACGCCAAACGAGCCTTTGGATCAGCAGGAACTTTATCCAACTGACCGTCTACCCAAGGCAGCCACTCATAGAATTGCGAGACGTGGGCATCCAGCGCTGCTATCTTTTTGTCCAGCACGTCGTCGATAGACACTACGATATCCGGTCGGAATGGTGCGGGCTTTTGAAAGCGATCGGAATAGTACAAGAACAGCGGATTTTTCTTCAGCGGGGGAACGTCGCTGACCACGTTCGGGACCACCACCATATAGGCTGCGTCCTGCACCAGAACGCCGGTATAGCGATGGTCGGGGTGATAATCGTTGGGTCGCGGGGCAATCACAATATCGGCATTCCATAGCCGAATGGCGCGAATAATCTGCTTGCGAATTTCCACCGTGGGCAGCAATTCTCCATCGTGGTTATCCAACACTTCATACTCGGCTATTCCCACGCGTCGTGCAGATTCCTGAGTTTCCGCTTTGCGTCGCATGGCCAACTGGCCTCCGCCCATGGTCTGATGTCCGGCATCTCCATTGGTGACGCTAAGGAACTTCACCTTGTGTCCCATGCGCGCAAACTGCGCTGCGGTGCCTGCAAACTTTATGTCGCAATCGTCGGGATGCGCTCCAATGGCAATGATACGCAACGGTTCTTGAGCAGAGGAAGCAGCGGCAATCAGTGAAATCAATAACAGCAATCGCATTAGGAGATTATACGTGGGTTTGGCTGATGAAGCTCACGCGCATCGCGCCGAATGTCATCCAGTCGCATTCGTGTGGCGATCAATGCAAAGAATCCGGCCACCCAAAGGGGCAATGTGATGACCACGAAAAGGAGCGTGGCAAAGCCGGCAGCCTGTTGCCGTTCCACGCCCATGATGCGCAACCCAACAATTACTAAAGCTTGAAAAGAACCAACATTGCTGGGAGCCTGTGGGGCAATGGTTCCCAAGCGTAACAGCACCAAAACTACCGCCGCTATACCCACCATGTTGTACTTATCGAAATATCCACACATCAGAAAATAGATGGGGCCAATTTGCAGCAATAAATACACCAGGCTGAGCGCCGCTGAGTAGAAGAAAGAGGGTGAATCCCCCATTTTTTCCAGGCCATCGGAAAGATGATTGAGCCAGCGTTGCACGGTACTTTGCGGACCTGATTTTTGGTGGTGCTTGCGCGCCATGGCAACAAACATCAGCACGGCGATCATGACCAACAATGTTGCTAACAACAGGCCGCCCATGAGAAAAATGCGTGGGACATGAACTGTGGTTGCTACCACTACAAAGCCAAGAATCAACCAGATTCCATCAATTAAACGCTCGATGACTACAGAGGAGAGCACCACCGGAAAGTCCACGCCAGACCATCGGGATTGCAGGAAGCAGCGGATGACTTCGCCTGGTTTGAATGGCAGAATTTCATTGGCGAACAGGCCGATATAAATGGCTTGGACAGATTTCACAATGGGAATGGCTCCCACCGGGCTGAGCAGTAAATTCCAGCGCCATCCCTGAACAATATAGACGGCAATATCGCAGACAACGGCTGCCAGAACCCAATACCATTCCGTCCCGCGGATCAGTGCCCATTGCGCTTTCCAGTTGGTCCCCTGGTAGACCCAGACCAGGCACGCAATGGAAACAGCATATCCAAAAACTGGAACCAGCCAGGAAGGGATTCCCCGTCCCGCAACCTTGCCATTGTCGATATCCATCCAATTCCATCTTACCTTGGAGCGTGAGGATCATCAGTAATTTATAGTTACGAAAAGCCTCCCGACCTGTTGGGATGGGACGTAGTCCCGCGAAAGCTAATGAAAGCCTTTCACAGCGGTGCAACCCTGTCCAATTGCAGAAGTTTTCCAAGCACTCGAACGTGTGAAAAAAGCCCGCCTGCGGGCTTGGCAGGCAAAACTGCCTGCCCCACCAAGACAACTCCAGATCTAGTGAAAGTTAGTGAATGTGGCCCAAGGAAAGTTAGTCAAGTGGGGCTGGGAAAGTGGGGCAGGCGATTCCGCCTGCCAGCTCGCTTGCGAGCGAAGTCTTCATTCCAATTTCCAAAATTCTATATGACATTGGGCTAAATCTCCTGCCCCAAACTAAATTCACTAACTTTCACCAAACCTGGAGTTGAGTTTGTGGGG
>JAYWBH010000275.1:0-17377 GCA_043781815.1 Bryobacterales bacterium
TTGATTTTGCTGCTATTTCTCTGCCAGCCAGGTGCGGATCAGTTGGGCCATACCTTGGGGATTCTTTTTCGTTTCTTCGCTCAAATGCTTGGCCAGGACTTCTCCGCGTTGGGTGGTGGCAGCGGGTTTTTTCAACTGGGAAACAGCATCTTCGGTCAGCTTTCGATGGAGACGATCAGCCTCGCTGAGGGAACTTTCGTATTCCTTCAATGCCTGCTCCGGATTCAGTGAGATCGCTTGTGCTCCAGGCGGCAAAGCTTGACCGGGTGCAGCGGTTTGACCTGCTGGCACTGGAATCTGCTTTTGCCCAACAGATTCGGAGCCCGCAATGGCCTTTTTACGACTCACCATGCCGCCCACTTTCCTGCCGATGGCGCGTAGGATCAGTAGCGGGATTGCCACCACAAACAAGGCGAATAAGATGATGGTCGCCGTAAAGTATTTCCATTGCACAAGATCGTTCAACTGCTCTTCCAGTTGTGGTTTGAGCCAGCCCGGCACCCAATTGGGCAAAGCGATCTTTTGTTTTTGGCCATCGGTTTTGATTGGCGCCGGACCCTGCGTTGCCTGGGTTGCTTCAAAGGGAATAGCTTCTACGATCAATTGATCTCCGCGGTCCGCAGTGAACCCAATCGCCGCGGCGACAACGTCTTTAATGGCTTTCAGACGTTCTGGCGTAGGCGGTTCGACAATCTTCTTTGCTTTGTCCCCGACGCCTTCAAAACGCACATTATGATCTACCAGGACGGAGGCGGAGACCCGTTTGACCATTCCTTGGGGCAGCTTCAAGTGACGAACCAATCGACTGGTTTGGTAGTTGATGCTTTCAGTCTTGCGCTGCTGCCCGCCCGACCCACTGCCCGCCCTGGCGATTGGCCGGGGAAGATTGCTGGGTGTACCGGGAACTCCCGCAGCGGCGGCCAGGGCACCCACATCCTCAGTTTTCTGCGATGTGGACATGACACTTTTTGACGGGTCAAATGTCTCTTCACTTTGTTCGCCACTGGTGAAGTCACACTCCACAGAAATCCCCGTTCGAAAGTGATCCAGTCCTAAAATTGGCTCCAGGGTCTGGTTGATTTTTGTCTGAATCGCCGATTCCACTTTTTGCCGATAATCCAGCAGGGCTTCAGAATTTGAGGCACTATCGGCATCCGTTCTGCGAGCCGGATTCAGCAGAGCGCCGCGCATATCAAGAACAGCTACATCATCGGGATTCAGGCCTTCCACAGCATTGGCGGTGAGGCGCATTATGGCCACTACATTGGTGGTGATCAGTCTGGACCCGGGCTTTACTTTGAGGAGAACACTAGCTTTTGCCGGTTGACGGTTTTCAAGGAAAATACTCTGTTTCGGGAATGTGATGTGAACCCGGGCCGTTTCCACTTCACTGATGGACATGATGGACCGTTCCAGTTCGCCTTCCACGGCGCGATGGTAATTTACCTGTTCGGCAAATTCGCTGGATCCGAAATTGTTACGGTCGAAGAGTTCATAACCGATACGACCTGTTTTCGGCAACCCTACCGAGGCCATATTGATTCGCAGCTCGTCGAGCTTCGCCGCAGGAACCTTGATGGTGGTTCCGCCATCGGCCAAACGGAACTCCACGTTCGATTCCTTCAATTTGGTGAGTATTTGACCGGCCTCTTCCCCGCTTACATTGGTGAACAATGTTTTGAAACCGCTCTCTTTATTCCAGTTCAGCAGGAAAGCGAAGAACGCAACAGCCACAATGGCAGCGATTGCCACCACCGTTCGCTGCCGAATGGTGAGGGAAAGTACAACACGACGAAATTGTTCCAGGAGTTGGTTGGGCATTCAGAGGACGCTGCTACATCTGCATGCGCATGATTTCCTGATAAGCATTCACAACTTTATTGCGTACCTGCAAAAAGGCTTCGAACGCTAATTCAGCTCGCTGAGTATTCAGCACTACGTTATGAATTTCCTCGTTTTCTCCGGCCAGAAACCGGTTGACACTATCCACAGAAGTGGTCCGGGCTTCTTCTACACGGCCAATTGCTTCAGCCAAAGCTGCTTTAAATTCGCCGCCGCCTTTCCCTTCCGGCTGAAAAGTGGGGGACCGAATCGGGTCAATCGGTAAGGATGCTTGTCCCAGAACTTGCTGTAGTAAATTGGCCATGATGTTTTGATTTTGACTGCTACCTCAACATATCCAAGGATCGATGAATCATATCTTTCACGGCGGACATGGCCGACACATTGGCTTGATAGCCGCGCGTGGCGCTGATCAGATCTACCATCTCTTCAGCCGGATTCATGTGTGGGAAGGATACATAGCCTTCAGAGTCGGCATCGGGATGGCCTGGCAGATACCGTTTATCGGGCGCACGGGCGTCTTCTATCACTTCAGAAACTCGCACGCCGTTCGAGGCTTCCCCCATTTCATTCCTCAAAATGGATTGAAATGGAGACTGTTGTGATGCCGATTCAAAAATCACATCCCGACGTTTGTAAGGGCCGCCTTGCGAAGTTCTGGTGGTTTCCGCATTGGCCATGTTTTCGACAAGGATTTCCGCTCGCGTGCGTTGCGCCGCCATCCCGGATGCGCTGACAGACAGTAGATTGAAGAGGCTCATTGATTTTATCCTTTGCCTTCCGAAAGGGCGTTTTTAATCGCTTTGAATTCCCCACGCGCCAGAATAGAAACCATTTGAAAGCGCATCGCGTTTTCCGCTAGCAGGCGCATTTCGCGATCCATATTCACGTTGTTGCCGTCATTCTTTGCCAGCAGATTGCCGGGTTCGATCACTTCTACGGAGTCTTTCACTGGACCTGAGTTGTGCAGCGTGGAGAGAAATTCGTATTGAAAATCGATGTCTTTGGTACGGTACCCAGGAGTGTCGGCATTGGCCACGTTGGATGCCACAGTCTTTTGCCTTACGCTGAGCAAGTCCATGTAGCGTTCCAGGTTGTGGGCGATTTGGGGAAGCACGGAAGGGTTAATGCAGGTAAGGGGCCAAAGGTGGGGGGCACGTTATTGCCCCGAATTGGCCCAGTGAAGAGAGGAAATGTGTTGAAAAAATGCCGAAGTGCTAAAAAAATGACGGAAGTAGACGGGTTGAGTAAGGGACTACCACCCCTCGTAAATAGTGGGGTAGGCTGTTTCCATTTCGGAAGCAATTTCAATCGCTGTCCCAATTTGAACCAATTCCCCGGTCCCGATGCCGGGGCAGTATCGTCCGGCAAGGGTCCACTCTTTGCGGCTCTTAACCAGTTCTGGCCAGAACGGGAAGGTACGGCACTGAACTGGTTTTACGGGATGAATGGAACAACCGCCTTGGAGCAGAAAATGGCATTGGGATTTTTGGGGCTTGCGCAAACGAAGCAGATGTTTTGTGCGGTAGACGTATTTGGATTCGAACGCCTGCACAGTCATGCCGACGAATTTTGCGGCGTTGGCCATGTCTTTTTCCGTCAGGTAAACGTAGCCTTTTTGGTCGCAGCAGTTGATGCATCCGGGAACACAACTGAATTGCAGTACACCTGTTTTAATGGGATTTGTTTTTAACCGTGGCATTGTTTGCAGGCGACGTTACGGGGATATTTCAAGTGGAAGGCTTCCGTGGATCCGTGAGGATTATGGCACATTCCGCATTCTGCCAGTTGGCCGGTGTTATGGGTGTGTGATTTGGCGAATTCTTTCAAGTTATGGCAGCCTGCGCAGGTTGCCTCCAGTGGGTCAGTCTTAAAACTCCAGATGCCAGCTTTCACTGCATGGCAAGTTTCACAGGTAGCTGATGGCGGATGAAATCGGAAGGTCTTTCCTGTTGCTTCGGCCTTACCCGAATAGAAGTCGATTTTCTGGCTGCCTCCTTCGAAGCGTAATTCCAAAACGTGTTGGCCTGTGGTTGAGGTTAAGCCGAAGGTAAGCACTCCAGGGAATATTTCATTTGTCGGCAACGGGACTCCATCCAGGAAAAGTTGGCCAGCTTTTACAACTTTGGCGATGCCCTCGATCTTCCCTGTCAGCGTAGCGCCGTCCGTGGGGCGAAGGATGCGATTGGGTGCAGGGTCCTGGGCCAGCAGGGCAGTGCATAGCAAGGTGATGGGTAGAATCCGGTTGAGCATCGGGCTTAGGTTATAGGTTACCTGTTTTTTCAATCTTTCTTGAGCCATGAATCTACTGAATGGCTAAAGCCTTCATTTCCTCTTTAGACCGCACCAGTGTCAACTGATCCCCGCGTGGGACTTGAAATCTTTCAGACAACAAAACCATCCCATCGGCAATTGGGTCTTCCACAATGGTGAGGTCGTTCAGCCCACGAAAATGCCACTGTCCTCCAGGTTCGGCAGGGGGCAGGCGCATGCTTCGATCTTTTCCAAACACTACGGCTCTGTAAAAAGCTCCGTCGGATTCGTCAGCTTTGATCAGCACCAACTCTTTCAATACTTTTTGGCGTTCCACTGCCAATTCCCATTGGGGACAACTGGAAAAAACCAATTGGGCTAAATACCAATGACTACCGCCGTCCAGTTGCATTGCTTCTTCCTGGCTGCGAGCGGTTAAATCTGTTTTTGCGGCTAAAAACAGGTCAATCAATTTCGTGGCAATGGCGTCTGACGATGCGTCAATCACCGCTCCATCGTGAATGCCTGTGGTCAAAGGCATCAGGTCGGTCAAACCTTGAAAGTGAAGATTGAAATCCCCATTTGTGTACAGTCTGGTTTTCCCAATCTGATTCGCTTTTTCAAAGGCGGTTTCGGGTTCGCCAGATTCCAGCAACACCAAATCCTGCCGGACGCGAACGGTACCAATACCGGTGTCGTCAGGAATAGTATCGAAGTAGATCAAGTATGCTGCGTACCACATATCCAGGATCATCATATACGCGATTCCTATCCAATGGGAAATGGTGTGTTGATTTAATAAAAGTAAAAGTTATTTATAGGAAGGAGTTTTCGGTTGTCCGGCGACCCAGTGTATGGGTTCCAGAGGCTGACTCGGAGCTACCTTTCTTGTAAACCAACCCTGGCCCAAAGTTTTGTTATCGGCGTACATCGCGTCCATCAGCGGCCCAGATTAATGGCCGCTGATGGACGCTGATGGACGCTGATAACACTTGAAGCGAAACTGCCTGCCCCACCCGATGCTACTGAATCTTGTCCTCATGCTTCTTGAACATGGCGCTGAGTTCCGGGAAACTTACTGCATCCTCCACAAACGTAAAAGTACCGTGTTCGCGCATTTCCTTTGCAGATCGAAGAAAGGCTCCCAAGGCGGCGCGGGATAGGGCGCTGCCTACACTGACGCGCTTCACTCCCATTGCCGAAAGTTCTTCTAAACTCAAGCTCATACCCTTGAGCCCCGCCAATACGTTCAATGGGAGATCTACGGAACTGACCACGGCGGTGATCTCCTCCTTGCTGGTTAATCCTGGAGCGTACAAAACATTTGCGCCCGCTTCCTGAAAACTTTGCAGCCGCTTGATCGTCTCTTCTAGGTGAGGTCGACCCACCAGATAGTTTTCAGCACGTGCGGTCAAAGTGAAGGGGAAGGGAAGCGCTCGCACCACTTCGGCAGCCGCGCGGATTCGCTCCACTGCGTGTTCCTGATCATAGATAGGATGATCTGATTGCTGGGTTGCATCTTCAATGGAACAGCCAACCAGTCCCGCCGCTACAGCAAGTCGAATCGTCTCTGCCACCACGGCGGGGGCATCGCCAAAGCCGTTTTCAAGATCGGCACTAACGGGCAGTTCCGTGGCCGCCGCGATTGCCGATACGTGGGTCATCATCTGCTGATGATCGGTTGTGTTGTCTTGCTGCCCCATGGAGAATGCAAAACCGGCGCTGGTGGTGGCCAATGCTTCAAAGCCTAAATGTGCCAGCAATCGCGCCGTTCCAATATCCCACGGATTGGGAATGAGGAAGGCCCCTGCGCGCTGATGCAGTGCACGAAATGCGTGTCCCTTTTCAGCCTGAATGATCATTCAGATTTCCCCAGCATAGATGGAATATCCATCGTTCCATCCACATTCTCTACAAAATTTCTTTCCTCTTTCAAAATGAGCCGATTGGTTTGCGCCATGGCAAAATTATCACGCCCCTCGGGGTCTGATTTCAAGCGAGTGCGGTACGCCTCATACTCGGCAAGGCTATCGAACGCAATCAACCCCCAGGCCACATTGTTGGTGCCTTCATGCGGTAGAAAATATCCAATCAAATGTCCCCCACAGCGGGGAATAATGCGACCCCAGTTTTGGGCGTACTTCTTGAATAGGTCGCGCTGAAACGGATCGATCTCATAGCGGATGATGCAAGTGATTGCCATATCAAATAGTATGCCTTCTGCCCAAACAAGAAGCTCGGTTACGATTAGGCACTTCTTTGATCGCACTGGCGCAGGATTCCAGAGGTACTGTTGCTCCATCAACAAGCGTTGGAAGCTGAACGAAAAAAGTGCTGAGGTCCAATTGCGTGGTGAGGGTCTGAATGCCTTCAACCACGTTCTGTTCGCCGCCCCCACCACGGATCAGTTCAACACAGCGTTTGGGCAGATTAATGGTTCAGCGAACTATCCTCGTCAAATTCAGGCCGTGCTGCGGATTAGCTTTTAGACTCGCCTGTTTCAATGCCACGTAAGGGATCGCTAATCCAATCGGACCAACTGCCAGCATAGAGTTTGGCCCCTTTCACACCGGCCAGTTCCAACGCGAACAGATTCGCGGTGGCGCTGATTCCGCTGCCGCAATAGAAGACGATTTCCGCATTTTGTTTGATGGGCTCAATACGGGACTGCTGCGCTTCCGGGGATTTCCAGTGGCCCTGTTCCATAGCACTTGCCCAGTTGAGATTGATTGCGCCAGGTATATGCCCAGGTTTCCAATCGAGAGGCTCCACGTCACCACGAAAACGTTCGGGGGCTCGGGAATCGATCAGCACGGTGCTCTGTGCGCGGTGCTGAACGTAATTGGCATCTACCAGCATTTCGGCTCTAGGTTTGGCGATGAAGGTTGCGGGCACTTGGGTCGGGATTTCGGTAGTGAGTGATCCGCCCGCAGCGAGCCAGGCAGGAAGGCCACCGTCCAGCACGCTGACCATGTCATGACCCAGGTAACGCAACATCCACCAAAGGTGCGTGGCACAAAAGGCGGCACCAGTGTTGGGGTCATCGTAGGCGATTACGTGATGGCGGTTAGCAATCCCCAATTGTGAGAGCGTTGCGGCCAGAAGTTCCACAGCGGGCAACGGATGCCGTCCGCCCACACGATTCGGGTGAACAGGCGCGCTAAGGTCACGTTCCAGATCGGCGAATCTCGCACCAGGGATATGGCCAAGCTGATAAGCATCCAGCCCGGTTCTGGGACTGCCCAGGGTGAAGCGCGTGTCAATTAGCACGACATTTGGATCGTCAAGTTTTGACAGCAGCCAGGAAGCGGAAACAAGTGCCATGGCACCATTTTACAAGGTGGAATTGGTGGAATCCGAACGCAGTGATGCGCCAATCCGAGCCGTGACCGCGAGAGAGCGGTGTTTGCTTTCACACCTCGACGAATCGGGATCGGCGGGTCAGCATTATCGTTGCGCCAAACACCGCTCCCTCGCGGTCACGGCTCGGTATCGGATCCACCTTCGCCGCCACTTCCGAGGAACTTATACGGAAGCAGGTAATCCAGTGCCGATGCAAAGCTGGTCACAAAGTGGTGCGGCTTGGCTGGTTGAAAACGTTCAATAGCGCGAAGGGTTTCGCCAGTGTAGCCCCATACACAGACAATAATTTTGGTCTTGGGGTACCATCGCCGCAAATTGATGCAAAGATCGCGCGCCCTGGTGAAGGCGAATGGTGGCAAAGCGGATACGCAGAAAACGTCATCCTCGGTTGGCGAGATGGTGCGGATAGTTTGCGGCAACCGGCCGTCTTTTGGAACAGAAATAGTAACTCGCCCTGCAGCTTCCAACAGTTGGGCCAACATGGCAGCGGTGATCTCGTCAGACTCATCGTTAGCGGGTAGGCACAAAAAGCGTCCAGCTTCAGTAATTTCGGCAGGCACATCGTCTTCAGGGGGCAGTGTACGAACGGATAACTCGCCGATCATTTCGCGCATACTCATAAATATAAATTCTTCCCGCCCTGGATCAAGCGCACCTTTATGGCGATCTTTTTCCACCATGCTCATGGTTGGAATCATCACCGCATCGTAAAGTTGCAGCATGGTGTTCCGGGTAAGATATTGATCCACAACTGCTCGTGCACCCTGATCGTCCATGGCCAGTAAACGCTGGTAAAGCTGCGCTTCAGTTTCCAGCACAGGTTCGTCACCCAGAAGGACATGTAGAAAAGAAAATTGCGGCACATGACGACCCAGCACCACCAAACACAC
This sequence comes from Bryobacterales bacterium, assembly GCA_043781815.1. Taxonomy (GTDB): domain Bacteria; phylum Acidobacteriota; class Terriglobia; order Bryobacterales; family Bryobacteraceae; genus JANXSF01. Next base: position 8,349 of record JAYWBH010000275.1, read on the forward strand.
CGTCAATGGTGTGGAAAGAATAAGGCCGGAAGGCCCCCACAACGTGGTCCAAAACACTGTGGTCAGCAACAGCGCCAGGGATGAAATTCCTGTGTGCATTCCATATAGCCACGGTTCAATAAAATTGCCTGTAACAAGTTCCAGAAACATGAACATCAGAAAAACCAATAACGGTGGCATCCAACTATCAAACACAGCCAGGGAGAGCATTAAGGGAAGTACGCCAGCTATTAACGACCCCACGTAGGGTACGATGCGTAACAGCGCTGCCACAGTTCCCCACAACGCAGCGTAGGGCACGCCGATAAAGTACAGTCCAACTCCAATCAACATGCCGAAGCCTGCATTCACCAGGAATTGTAGTAGTAAGTATCGGCTCACGCGTATGGTGGCGTCATCTAAAGCCTGCGTCATTAAATTCAAGCGACTTAAACCAGCCAGCCGGAACAATCGGTTGCGAAGGTCGTTTTGTTCGATCAAGAGAAAGACGGTAAAGATGAGCACGATTCCCACGGCTCCAATTGGAGTGAGAAACGACTTAGTCAGATCACGAAGATATTGAAGCTCATTGGCCGGTTCGTTGACAATCTGCACGGGTACAGGACGATCCGCCTGTTTCGGCGCATTGCCTCGTATGGTGCGTTCTTTCTGCGGTGGAACTGCGGTTGGCTTTTGCGGGGTAGATAGTTCGTTAGCCAGGTCCTTCACATTTTCAGTAGCCCGCCCCAACGCCCCTTTGGCCGACGATTGGATGGCTTCAATTTTGTTATGAATATTTTCTTTATAAACCGGCAGTTCATCCAGCACCTGGATCAGTTGGTTGAAAATAACGTACCCAACTGCTCCAGTAGTGACGATGGTGAGAATCACCACAACCAAGGCCGCAGGAGCACGTTTGAAGCGCAGTTTCATGAGCCAGGCCACAGCGGGGGCCAGAATAAATGTCAGAGTGACTGCAAACGCCAGGGGAATAAGAATTTCACGAGCCAGATAAAGGGTGGCGATCACCGCCATGAGTATGGGGACCGATAAACTATTCGAGGATCCACGAGTGGAACGAGGCGGGTTCATTATTTGCGTAGTCCGATTGAAAGGCTTCGGAAAGTGTCTGCCGTCATATTCATCTTCTATATTGGACCATCAGTTATAAAAAGTGATCGCGGTAATCAAAAAAAGCCCGCCGTGGCCTGAGCCAGGACGGGCTTTCTCAGCTCCAAAAAAGTCGATTAGGGTTTCTTGACGACCCTCCTGCACGCTTCTTCCGACCCTGCTGCATCCAGTGCCGCCGAACCTTCAATGATCTCGACAATCTTCCCTTCGGTATCAATAATAAAGGTTGTCCGGCTAAAGAATCCAGCCGGTAAAAGCACTCCATACTTCATCCCCGTGCCGCGCATATGATCACTCAACAATGGAAATGTCGCGCCCAGTTCTTTCGCCCAATGTGCCAACGTTGGTTGGTTGTCTGCTGACACGGCTAAGACCTTTACGTCCATGCCTTCAAATTTGGAGATACCAGCCTGGTATCCAGTTATTTCTTTTGTTCAACCACCGGTGAAAGCGAGCGGGAAAAATGCCAGCACTACTGGATTTTTGCCTTTGAATTGCGATAGCGTATACGTCTTGCTATCGGAACCCGTCAGGCTGAAATCCGGAGCTGCATCTCCCGGCTTCAGGGTGGTCTTGCCTGCCTGTCCAAAAAGGGCAAGCGAGGTGGTTAGCAAGAACACTAATTTTTTCATTCGTTCAGAACCTCTGCTAGGAAGCGTAACACAGCATCATCTGTCATCCTGATAGAAGATCATTCAGCCCATGAATTATTTTGATTCTGTAGGATACCTATATTCCTTAGGCAATGAAATGCGCGGTGCCAAATTAGGCCTGGATCGCATGCTTCTGCTGCTTGATGCCATGGGCCATCCGCAACGTCACGGACGCATTGTTCACGTTGCCGGTACCAACGGTAAAGGTTCAACCAGCGCCATGATCGCCTCGGGATTGTGTGCTGCCGGATTGAAGACCGGGCTTTACACATCGCCTCATCTGCAACAACCTACCGAGCGAATCCGCATCAATGGCGTACCTGTTGGCCCCACTGAATTCTCCTCTGCCTTCGACGTCGTTCATCAAGCTGCGGAACGGCTGCTTGAATCCGGTGCTCTTGAAATCCACCCTTCCTATTTTGAAACCGTCACTCTAATGGCCTTCCATCTTTTTCGCAAGAACAATGTAGATGCTGCGGTGTATGAGGTCGGACTTGGCGGTCGTCTGGATGCAACCAATGTGGTCACCCCGGAAGTGGCCGTTATCACGCCAGTTGATTACGATCACGAACAGTTTTTAGGTTCCAGTATCGAATCGATCGCCGCAGAAAAAGCAGGCATTTTGAAAATTGGACGGCCTGCTGTCATTGCCAAACAAAACGATGTTGCGATGAACGTGATTCAGCAGCGTGCCAGTCAATTGGGCTGCCCATTGCACTTGACTCAGCGTTGGATTCCTAATGATGTGCAACTGGATGAACGCGGCTGCCGCTATCGGTTTGAGAACCTGCACATTACTTGCCCCCTGGCCGGCGACCATCAATTGGATAACAGCATTACCGCTGCGTTGGCTTTACGCGTAATGGGCGTGGACGATAGAGCCATAGGGAAGGGCATTGCCTCCGTTGCCTGGCCCGGTCGTCTGGAACAAGTGTGTGACTCACCTCGCATCATTGTGGATGGCGCTCACAATCCCGCCGGAGCTCGAGCCTTAGCCGATTACATCAAGCGGTTTTTCAACAACAAGAAAATCGGCATCATCTTTGGTGCCATGCGTGATAAATCCATTGACGAATTAGCGACAACGCTTTTCCCACTGGCTCATCAATTGATTCTCACCGCGCCCAATATGCCACGGGCTTTACGACCCGAAGCGCTGCTGGAATTTTCATCCAATACCAACGTGTCCATCCATCCCCGCCTGTCCGATGCCATCGCCGCGATTGCCGATGTGGATGTTACTTTTATTACCGGATCACTTTATTTAGTGGGTGAAGCGCGCTCACTCCTCATACAATAGGAATTGGCGCATGTTGGCTATTCTGCGAACTTTCCTTCTCACCGACCCATTCTTTTTTGGTTCCACTGCCATTATGGGAACCATCAGTTTGCTTGTTTCCCCATTCGATAAAGATGGCAACCGACAAATTCGAATCGCTCGTTTTTGGGCGAAAATGAACTGCTGGTCCATGGGCATCCGTGTGAAATTCGAAGGCCTGGAAAAACTGGATCTATCGCGCAATTACATCTTCGCATCCAACCATCTAAGCTATACAGACACTCCTGCACTTTTAGGAAATCTGCCCCTGAATTTTCGTTTCCTGGCCAAGAGTGGATTATTTTCCATCCCCCTTATGGGTAGCCATCTACGCACTGCTGGTCACATCCCGGTGATGTTGGAAAACCCATTCGCTGCTGGTCGAACTTTGGGTGCCGCAGGTCGCATTGTTCGGGAAAAAAGTCTCTCTCTACTGATCTTCCCTGAAGGCGGACGCTCTGCCGGTAAGTTCGGGAAATTCAAAGGCGGTGCCGCTTATTTGGCCATTCAATCCGGGGTGCCCGTGGTTCCCGTGGCGCTCATCGGCACTCGTGAGATCCTACCTATGCACGGGTCTATCTTTCATCCCGGAAACGTACTGATCAAAATTGGCGATCCGTTACCAGTGGCCCACCTTACCCGTAAAGATCGCAAGCAGTTCACCAGGGAACTGGAACATCAAGTGGCCACTTTGCTGGATGGCAAGTACGGGTCTAAGGAACGGTCCATCTGAAAAATATGTTCGCTGCCTTTATCACCATCGTCTACCGAGCCCCGCTGATCATCGTCGCCACCATGTTGATGGGCTCGTGCAGCCTCGCCGTGATGCCGTTCGATAAGGGTGGACGGATGCAACTATGGTGTGCCCGCGTCTGGGCCAGAATGCTGTGCCGACTTATGGGAATTCGAGTGACGGTAGAAGGCCTTGAAAAGCTGGATTTATCACGAAACTATATCTTCGTTTCCAATCACCTCAGCTATGCCGATACGCCCGTTCTGCTGTCAAAGATTTCCTCTAATTTTCGTTTTATGGCCCGTGCCGGATTATTTCGAATCCCCTTCCTGGGCCATCATTTGAGAACCGCCGGGCATATACCTGTGGAAACTGAAAATCCTCGTGACGCCGTCCGCAGTATGAACGATGCTGGCAAGACGGTTCGGGAAATGGGGATTTCCCTGCTGATATTTCCCGAAGGTGGCCGTAGCAATGGAGTGTTCGGCCAATTCAAGGGCGGGGCTGCGTTTGTCGCAATCAAAGCCGGTGTGCCCGTTGTTCCTTTAGGCCTTATCGGTACTCGTCAAATCATGCCTCGCGATAGCAAAGTGATCCACTCCGGAAACGTGCGGATAAGAATCGGCGACCCCATTCCCGTAGAGGGTCTAACGCTGAAAGATCGGGAATCCTTCACTGCGCAATTAAGAAGTAGCGTTGCCCAACTGCTGGAACCCTAATTCAACTGGAACTTTTCCTATCTATGCGGTGTCAATATGAATAACACCGTCCAATGGTCCATGGAAGTTTGGGACGGAAAATGTTAGGGTGAGACGAGGGTATCGTCGTGGCGGACACTTCAATTGGCCTATACCTGGAAACAGGGCGTGATCGTGGGGACGTAGCGGATCTCGCGTTTCGTGATCAGCAGTTGCTCGTCGGCTTACAAGCCGGGGAGGAGCAAGCTTACGAAACCCTGATCAATCGTTTTTCCTCGCCAGTCTACAGCGTGGTTTATCGACTTCTGTCAGATCCTGGGGAAGCTAACGATGTGGTGCAGGATGTGTTCCTTAAGATTTTCCGCAATATTGGAAAATTCAGGTCCGACTGCAGTTTGAAAACTTGGATTTATCGCATTGCGGTGAATGAAGCGCATAACCATCGGCGCTGGTTTAGTCGGCATAAAAGACAAGAGGTTGGCCTGGATGGTGAGGATGAGGATACGCAATCCTACTCGGAACATTTGGCAGACCCCGGGCGCAGTCCCTTTGATGTGACATTAAGTCACGAAAAGAAGATGCAGATTGAAGAGGCGCTGGGCCAACTGAAACCAATTTTTAAGGCGGCAGTGGTGCTGCGCGATATTGAGGATCTGAGTTACGAAGAAATTGCAGGCATCATGCAGGTATCTTTGGGCACGGTCAAAACCAGGATTCTTCGCGGTCGCGATCAATTGAGAAAAATACTGTTGGAACAGGAGTCTGCCCTACTTGCGGATATTACGCATAAGTATCACGCACAAGCATCCGTCGGTGGAGATAGCAGGTAGTTGAAGGACTGAAAGATTATGAAAAACATTCAGGATTTCGAACCCGAGAGCAACGATCCCATTCGTTCCATGCTGGGAACTCTGCCAAAACAGCAGATGCCAGAGCATTTGCGCACAAACTTGCGGGTTATCGCTTCGCGCGAACGCTCTTACGCCGCTGCTCATCGCACCATTGCTACTACCTTACGTACCTGGGCCGCAAACTTTTCTTTGTTGTATCAAAACCTGATGCGTCCTCTGGCCCTTCCATTCGCTGGCGGACTCACATCTGCCTTGGTGATGTTCGGCTTGCTTTACCCAACGCTGGTCTCCGGTTACCGCCCACAGTTTGATTCCCCCGGAATCATTTACGAAGAAGCCCAAGTAAAAGAGTTGTGGCCCTTTGGTTTAGCAGGCGCTAGTAAATTGGATTCTGCCACCCTGGTGGTGGACGTTACTATTGACGAACAAGGCCGTATGATTGGCTACTCCGTTCCCACAGAAGGAATGCAGTTGATGAAGGATTCTGTTCTGCGCCGATCCATTGAAAACAATTTACTGGTAACAAAATTCAAGCCAGCCAATTTTTTTGGAGCACCCACGCAAGGTAAGTTGCGCATCACCATCCAACACAGCCGCATGGACGTAAAGGGTTAGGGCACTCTGGGGCAAAAGCTTGGGCAACACTTTCTTCGTAGCAAGCCGATACTGGAACGGATCACCAAAGCCGTTTGCCGTCAACCACACCCTCTGATTCTGGAGATCGGTCCAGGGCAGGGAGCACTAACAGCGTTGCTGTTGGAGCGGGCAGAACGCGTCGTGGCAATTGAAATTGATCCCATCATGGTGGATCATCTGAAGCAGCGCTTTGACGAAGATCCTCGGCTGATTATTCATCAGGGCGATGTCCTCCAAACAGATTTATCGCAATGGGGTCCGGCGGTCTTAGCTGGCAATCTTCCTTACTACATCACATCGCCCATTTTGGAACGTATTTTTGCGGCCAGCAATGTGTTGAGCCACGCTACAATATTGGTTCAAAAAGAAGTGGCCGAACGGATGGTGGCCGCGCCAGGGTCTCGTGATTACGGCTTACTTTCGGTGCGTACGCAACTGCATGCAGATGCAAAGTTGCTGTTCAAGGTTCCACCCGGATCCTTTACACCGCCGCCAAAAGTGGATTCCGCTGTGGTCCATTTAACACTCAAACCTGCCGCTGACCATAGCGAATTTCTTACCTTTGTCGGACGTTGTTTCAGTCAGAAGCGGAAGACTTTGCGGAATAATTTGGTGCCATTTTTCGGTAAGGAAAAAGTGGACTCGCAACCGGAATCAGGTCTGCGTGCGGAGCAGCTAAGCATCGCCCAGTTGATGGACTTGCAACAGCGATTGCTTCTTGACCAGTCACGCTCAACCCTTTCTACTGAACAGCAACAAATCTAAACTGAACGTAACTCGCATGGCCGCTAAAGGCTCTGACCGCATTGGCCGGTAAATGGAATGCAGGACGTCTTCCACCCCGTCAACATCCAGGTCAGCATGCGTTGTCACACGGCGCTGATCCGTTAAGGTGAAGCCCGGTGCGAATGTCTCAACGGTACGGGCCACACGATCACGACCCATATCGCGTAATTCAATTAAGTCATCCGGTGCCGCAACGGCTACCAGCAAGCGTCCGTCATCCCGAAGCACACGCCGAAATTCCCCTGCATTCATCCGGGCGGTGATGGAAAGGATGATGGAAAATGTCCGGTCGGCATACGGCACCACTCGATCCGCATTCCCCACAATCCATTCGCATGCCGGGTAACGTCGCGCCGCCGCATCCACTGCCGGGATTGAGATGTCCACCCCGTGGGCATCAAAGCCAATTTCGCCAGCCAGTGTGCCCAGGTAGAAACCGTCGCCGCAACCAGCATCCAGAACCACATCGTCAGGCTTGGCGGCCAGCATATCCGCAATGCCCCGCAGTAAGGGCTCAGTCACGCCACGATCATGCAATCGTCTCCGAGCCACCGCTGCTTCAGCCGTATCGCCAGGGTTCCTTGATCGTCGCTCTTGTGGTTGAAGCAGGTTGATGTAACCGCTGCGGGCAATATCAAAAGAATGCCCAATCGCACAGACATACCGACGGTCATCACGCACCAAGGGCATGTGACAATCGCGGACAGGACATAAGAGCATAGAGTCCGAGTGTAGCGGACGGTCACAACAAAATACAAAGTGTATCTTCAATCCTTTCAATTCGCGCCAAGATCAATCGCCCTAAAGCACTTTTACCCACCTGCTAGCATGATCAATGAGAGATAAGTTCTGGCCAGAATGCTCTTTTCCGCAAGCCCTGCCGTCAAACACGGGGGGCACTCGGATCGGTTCGAGTCGCAGTTCAACCAATCAGTGGGATCGCTACTACGCAATATTCGTGTTACTTACTTGGCTGGGGAGTTGAGTAAGTGAGTCTGTAAATCAGACAAAACCGCTGGGCGGCGGTTTCAACGGATGAAGTGGCCAGCAATCCCACTATTGTATTTTTGAAACGCTGGTTTGATCGCAAGGCCGAAGTGTCGCAAGTCGCGTTACGAAAATTTAACCAATCATTTCTTTCCCACACAACATTTAGAATGACTGCCAGCTACGATATCCTGGAGTCTTCCATGTCACTCATTCTCGCTTTAGACCAAGGCACTACCAGCTCCCGCGCCATCTTGTTCGATCATCACGGCAACATCCACGGCATCGCCCAACGCGAGTTCCAACAAATCTACCCGCAAGCCGGTTGGGTGGAGCACGATCCTCTGGAAATCTGGGCTTCGCAAAAGGCAGTGCTGGAACAAGTTGCCGCCACTTCTCCCAACAAGCCCCACGCCATTGGCATTACTAATCAGCGTGAAACCACCATTGTTTGGGATCGTAAAACAGGCGCACCTGTCTACAACGCCATTGTTTGGCAGGATCGGCGTACTGCCGGATTTTGCGATCAACTCAAGCGCGACGGGCATGCCACCATGATTCAACGAAAGACTGGCCTGATCATTGACGCGTATTTTTCAGGATCGAAAGTCGCCTGGATTTTGGACAACGTCGCCGGAACTCGTGACCGCGCGGCTCGCGGCGAGTTGGCATTTGGAACCGTCGATAGCTGGTTGGTGTGGCAACTCACTGGCGGCAAAGTACACGTAACAGACCCCAGCAATGCTTCCAGAACAATGCTGTTCAATATCCACACTGGCGTATGGGATGACGACCTGCTGGCATTGTTTCGTATCCCTGCCAGTATGTTGCCAGAAGTGAAATCATCTTCGGAAGTGTATGGTGAAACTGCCGACGGCATTCCAATTGCCGGAATCGCCGGGGATCAACAAGCAGCATTGTTCGGGCAAATGTGCCTTTCCCCAGGAATGAGCAAGAATACATATGGCACCGGTTGCTTCCTGCTACAACAAACTGGAACGCAGGCAACGGAATCAAAGAATAGTCTGTTAACCACCATCGCCTGGAAGATCAACGGAAAGACGGAGTACGCGTTGGAAGGCTCAGTGTTCATTGGGGGAGCCGTCGTGCAGTGGCTGCGTGATGGCTTGGGTATGATTCAGTCAGCCGATGAAATTGAAGGGCTGGCCCGCACCGTTCCCGATAACGGCGGTGTCTACCTGGTTCCTGCATTTGCAGGTCTGGGTACGCCTCACTGGGATCAATACGCGCGGGGAA
>JAYWBH010000276.1:0-17348 GCA_043781815.1 Bryobacterales bacterium
TGTACCATTCGCATTGCATCGACAAACGCGAAGTTGGGTCAGCCGGAAGTGAAGTTGGGAATCGTACCTGGGTTCGGCGGAACGCAACGGTTGCCGCTGTTGGTGGGTCGGGGAAGGGCAATGGAAATGCTGTTGACTGGTGATCCGATTACGGCGGATGAGGCGCGGCTGATGGGGTTAGTGAATCATGTCGTCGAGCCCGATCAGTTGTTGGCAAAGGCCCATGAGATAGCAAGTAAAATGCTGGCTAACGGGCCAGTGGCATTGTCGTTGACAATGGAAGCAGTGGATGTAGGATTAGCCAGCGGCCTGGAACAAGGGCTGAATTTTGAAGCTACCGCGTTCGGGTTGAGTGCGGCCACAGAAGACAAACGCGAAGGGACGCAAGCGTTCCTTGAAAAACGCAAACCAAATTTTTCCGGAAAGTGATATGTCATACAACACCATTGAGGGCAAGCTGGATGCTGGCGGACTGAAGTTCGCAATCGTCGTTGCCCGTTTTAACAGTTTCATTACAGAGCGATTGCTGGACGGCGCGATTGACGGCTTAGTGCGTCACGGCGCCAAAGAAGAAGAGATCGACGTGGTGCGTGTTCCCGGGTCGTGGGAATTGCCACTGGCCGTATCGGAAGTCGCGAAGAGCGGCAAGTATAATGCCATTCTTTGCCTGGGCGCAGTGATCCGCGGCGATACTCCGCACTTCGATTACGTTGCAGGCGAAGCGACCAAGGGCGTATCGCAAGTTTCAATGCAGACAGGCGTCCCCATTGCGTTTGGCGTTCTGACGACGAACACGGTGGAACAGGCTGTGGATCGAGCAGGTGCCAAGCAAGGGAACAAAGGTTTTGATGCAGCAATGACGGCTATTGAAATGGCCAATGTGTTGAAGCGCCTGCGGGAGAAACGGTAACGGATGCCAACTCGCTTTGAGTCTCGGCGTCGTGCTTTGCAGGTGCTCTACTTGTGGGACATGCGTCGGCAGCCGGTGGAAGAAGCAATTCAAGCCTATTACGAAACGCTCTATTCAGAGGAAGAAACGGAGAAGCCGGAGCCCGATCCGTTCATGGAAGAGTTAGTCGCCGGGACGGTTGGGAAGCTAACTGAGTTGGATGAAGTGATTACCAAGTTTGCATCAAACTGGCGGTTGGATCGAATGCCGGTGGTGGATCGGAATTTGTTACGGATGGCTATTTTTGAGATGCGGTATTACAAGACGCCAGCCCCGGTGGCGATAGATCAGGCTCTGGATTTGGCACGCAGGTTCAGCGGGGATGAATCGGTGAAATTTGTGAATGGAGTGCTGGATTCCATTCGCAAGGCTTATGTGGATTAAGACACACTACTGCCTTACTCTAAACCTCGCTTCAAGTGGAAACGAACTTCCGGTCGCCATTCTTTCCGTCACTTCGCTACCCGCCCAGGTAGTTGGCTGATTCACAACCGCACCTTTCAGTTCCCCAACCAGATTGGTGTGAAGCGTTTGATTGTCTGACAGCCGGTGATCCGTTTTATTTTTTGGATACCGCGCGGACTTTTCCCTGGGAAGCACGCTGGCCAGCGGTTTGTTCTTCCTGTGATTACGATAGTTGATGCCGTGAGAGTTCTGGACTCCGTTTTTTGGAAGGTGTTGATAGTGGGGAAATTATTTTCTTTTTTAGATGGGCATTCACTTGTCAGCCAAGTACGCCAGAACATTACACACGGTGGAAAAGGTGCTGAACAGGACGTTACAGTTGCCTCACAGCAACAATGTGATTTCCTCTCAATTTTCACGGAAGTAATGACTGCCGCCCAAAGCGATTCCAAATAGATAGGCTGATCTTCAAATGTGCAAGTTCTTTGCTTTTTGGAATGCGCCGACATACTACTCTTGGGCAAGACGAAGTGCGGTGGACGAATCACAAGCATCAGAGAAGTGCAACTTGCCGATGTAAAACGCTCCTTAAATTAAATGATCAATTGAGGGCGTAACCATATTTCTTGTCGTTCTAGCCCAACCATCCCAGACGTTCCAGACTCTCAAAATCAGTATTGGGGCCATAGTTCGAACTGGGTTTGCTAAAAAGTACTAAGCTGTTTTCAATGAACCGAGCGTAGCCTTGCAGATCTGGGAACAGGGAAGCGCTGTGAATATTCATGGTCGTAAGACGGCCTAGAATGTCGATAGCCACTTTGTGATCAATCACCAATTTGTGAAGAACACTCTGGGTTTTTACTTCCATGTTGGGCATGCAAGTTAGAAGATTCGTGTAAAGGGGTAAATCCGGGTTACCGACACAGAGGAATGTTCCTTGTTGTGCCGAAAGACGCTCGTTGTGGCTGTGTGGATGAACTGGAACCAGCATGGCTTTTGACGAGTGAATTAGATGTTCGTGAAACAAAATAGAATTACTCAAGTCAGTATGATCAGGAAGTCCAGTTGCTTTCGATGCAGCATGTCTGAGTGGAATATGATTGATCGCCCAAACTGCCGGGTCAATTGTATCGTCGATTTTTGGAACCAGTAAGTGGTCACTTAGAGCGAAGTAGAGTGCGACATAGGGGGATGTTGTCACATCTATCAACCGTGTTGACAACCCCCAGTGACGCATCATAGCAAGCCATTCAAGCGTATCTTCAAGTGGTGGTGGGTTTGAAATAAACTTGGATGAGCGAGCTTGAAACGCGCGAAGAGCCAAGAGTTCAATCCGCGATCCAGGAGTAGAGGCGAACTTTCCTGGTGCATAGCTCGGGTATGGTTTATCATATGGAATATTCGGGGCAAGTTGCTGCAAAAGCCGTTCATGCGTCGTTCGAAGTTCCCATGATGAGTCCCTCTGACCTCGGTAGTAAAACCGTCCACGGTTTCGCCTAAAGTGTTTCTCATATACATCCTCGAAGTCCTTCCAAGAGGAGATACGATAAGTTTCAGCCATCTCGGTCAAGGAGCAACAGGTCGTTGATGCCATGTCCGCAATCTCATTCTTATTGGAGGGATTTGTGGTGTCGGAGAGCTTCATCGTTTGGGCTTTTCTCCTCCTCCGATACCGTAAAAGCGCACAAGCCATTTGTCCTTATTTTCTTGGTTCAGATTGTCCAGGGTTTCCTTAAAATCAGCATCGTTATATTCATTTGGAATAACTACCAAGCCGCCACCTACTCTACTAACCACAAGACAGGTTTGGTCAATGTCGATATCTCCGTCTGCGGCCCACTGGCGACATCGCTTATTCACCCAAGAGAACTTAGCAAAGTCGCTTACAGAGCTCAAACCTTGAGTGACATTTGCAGTTGGCGGGGCATGACGTTCGTCAACTGTCGGCTTTGCAGATTCCTGAATCGATGGTTGGCATGCGAAGAAACTGAAGACTATCAAAATAGAAAGGAACTTAGTTGTTCGCATATAAAATTTCCCGAACATTAAGGCTATCTGAGTTAAAGCCGGAGTGCAACGTCGGGCGCTTAAGGTGACACACCTGTACAACGGTCCTCCGCACCACTATCCTGAAAGGGGATACAAAGCTTTATCGCGCTGAGTAGGCCTCAGCACGAATGCTTCAAAATACCGAAAGAGCGCAGAAGATGAAAGTACTGAAGCGAGCGACTATGAATATCGAAATCCAAGATGCGTCCGTGGAGGCTAGAATTCATAGGCAAATGCAGGCCACAGGTGCGGCCAGCGAAGAAGAGGCGTTGATCCGACTTCTCAACACCCCGGAAGAGCAGGACCGCTGGTTGCTGAAAAATAATAGCGCCATCAACGCAAAGATCAGGCGCGGTATCGATCAACTTAACCGGGGCGAAGGCATTCCCGAAGACCAACTGGACGGTTACCTCGCCAAACTGAAAGCTCAGCCTGAATGAGAAAGCGCTTCATCCATTCGTTGGAGCAGGGCTTGTTCGTTTAAGGAACACGGGCAAACCGAGCCTACGTGGATTAGACTTCAGGCGAAGACTGACCGGCGACCCTTGGGCTCTGGGATTGGATCACCGAAGTGGACCGCCGACTCAATCCATAACTTAATGGCTTGTTGAGAGTTTGCAAGAGCTAACTCTTGCGTAGGTCCGTGAGCGGCGCAGCCTGGGAGTTCCGGCACTTCAGCGATGAAGGCATCGTCTTCATTGCTCCAGTAGATGATCACTTCGTATTTGCTCATGATTGTTTCGCCAATTTGTTTCTCAATATGACTTTGCGAACCTGCTTTACCTGATAGGGTTTTGCGTTAGTGCCATCACGCGTACTTTTGTCAAAACGGGCAGCGTTACGAATCGTGGCGGAGGTAATCTTCGGGAAGGTGTCGCTGAAGGTCGCGACCATCGTGAAGAATTCGCCCCACCTCGATCCCACCATCTTTGCGTAGTCGATAGAGAATGAAATGTCGGGGTTCTTTCACTGCTTGGCCGTTGGTCCGACTGCGACTGAATGAAAGATGATAGGTGCGGGTGCCGATGGCTAAGATGTCTGGCCACTCCTTCGAACCTGGTCGTTCTGGATCGGCTTCGATATCGCGGAGTGCTTGTAGCAGAAGCTCCGTATACCGTTCCTGTGCCCGTTTGCCGAATTTCTCTTCGGTCCACTTGAGAATTTTACGCACATCCTGACTAGCGGCAAGCGCAAGACTGACTCGCGCCAAAACCCGTCTCTTAGCCACGCTTGCGCTCAGCAGCTAGTTCCGCAGAGACTTCTTTCCCTATCTGATGGATATAGACAGTAAGGTCAGCCATCGACCCAAACTCGATTCCCTCGTCGCGGTCCAGTTGGTCGAACCCCTCCTTAGCGGCACTGCGGAGCCATTCGAGCTTGGCTTTGTCCTCTTGCTCGCGTTGCTCCAGAAGTCGCAAACCTTCGCGCACCACTTCGCTGGCATTGCTGAACCGCCCTGACGTGATGCCTGTGTCGATGAAGCGGTCAAAGTGTTCTGTCAGGTTTACGTTGCGGGTGGGCATGATGAAAGGGTTCTCCATTTCACTCTAACAGGACTGGCAATTATTGCCAACTTGGAAATAACCGTCCATGACAGCACCTTAAAAATACCAAAGAATTTGACCAAGGACATCTTCCTGCGTCTGCACAAATGCGTCCACTAATTGGCTGAGTGGAATCTCTGCGTCGCTACCTATGCGGCAAGGGGTGTTCCATTTATCGGGCGGGACATGAGACAGAACGTGCACAAGCAGTTCGTTCAATTTAACCCATAAATCGGCCAGTTGGCTAATCGGTAAAAGTTCATAATGCTGGGCCATGGCGCTTTCCGATGTAGGCAGAGCTTCGGCACTGATCTCTGGTTCAACCAAGGCGCGGGCGAATAACGGATGGTGGGCGGTGGCAAGTTGAATCAGAAACCCCAACGCCTGGGCACGGGTCAAAGGGTAGAATTCCAATTTGTTGCCAGCTTCTTCCTGAGTGATGCCCATTACGCGGGCTCGATTATCGGAAAGTTGCGCGGCTAATCTTTTGGCAGGAAGCGCGGATAGGCTTTGTGCGTTGGTATCGAGGAGATGCTTCAGGATGGCTTCGCGACCGAATCCCTGATCGTGAAGCAACTTTGCAGCAAGCGAATTGTTTTCACGAATCACGCCCAAGGCGAGGTGTAGACAGTTGGCTTCACGCTGCCCCAGGCGTTCCGATTCTTCGGAGCTGTAAGCAATAATTCGCACCACGGCCTGACTTAAGAGCATGTCGACAGATGTGGATGAACGTGGCCTGGGTGGCGTCTGCTTTTCAATTGCTTTGCGGACAATGGCACTGGAGACATTCCGTTGCAGGAAATCGTTTTCTCGTAGAAGTCCTAACAATAAATGTTCCGCATCGAGCTCCGGTGCACCACACACGCTGGCCTCGTAACGGGCGAACAAGATGGCGCGGCGGGCAGAAGTGGTGTGGTTCTCAAACATTCGTCCCTAAAGTGGGATGGTAGCAGAATGACCATCGCAGAGATGGGTTTTTGGTTGGGTGTTAGACTTTGGAAGTGCCTGCACCGGACAACCCGATTCCACCGATTTTGGACCATACGTTCGATCAGCCTTCTGCATTCACGGCGAAGAATTTGATGGACGATGTGCGTCGTAGTCGCCACATTCCTAACGGTGACGTTCCAGCAGTTTGCATTCTTGAATTCGATGGAGACTTGACGGACTGGCTGGTGCAAGAGGGTCTGGCCAAACCCTTCCCTTCGTGGGCTTGCTTCCACACCCAGATGTTTGCAATTGAGCTGGAAGGCGTAAGGTGTGGAATGATTGCGCGAACCATTGGGGGACCGTATTCTGTACTGATTGCCGAACAACTTCAGGCTGCGGGCGCGAAAGTGATCATTGGGCTGACCTCCGCTGGGCGCGTCGCTCCCAATCTGCCACTTCCGTGCCTGGTGGTGGCCACCAGTGCGATTCGTGACGAAGGAACCTCCTACCATTACTTGCCCCCAAGCAGAGCTGTCGAGTGTCAATCGCCGATTACGGATCTTCTGAATCAAGAGTTGATCGCCACTGGATGGTCTGTCCGATGCGGCGAGGTATGGACGACCGACGCCCCCTACTGTGAGACGAAAGGGCAACTGGCAACATGGGCAAGTGAGGGTACACTGGCGGTGGAAATGCAGGCGGCTTCGTTGTTTGCATTTGGAATTGCCAGACAGGCTTGCGTGGCTTTAGTGGCGATGGTAAGCAATGCTGTGGATCATACAGGCCCGCAGTTCAACACTGGGACTGAGGATGATGGGCTGAAAGTTTTGAAGGGAATCGCCAGAGCAGCGCGATCCTTTCTGACTGCTTAAAGTAAGTGTGATGCAGATCTGGTCCCGTCTCAATAAAATCCCCCACTCGACAATCAGGTACACTAGCTATTGGCCATGCGAAGCATTCGGGCGCTGCTCTGCGCTCTCCTCACCTCTACTGTTATTCTGGGCTCCGGCGAACTTTCCGGTCGACGTGCTCCGGGATTTACACTTCCTGATTCTCAACTGAAGTATTACGACCTGGCTGATTATCGCGGCAAAGTGGTCCTGCTTGAAATTATGCAGAGCACTTGTCCTGATTGTCAGGTGCTGGCCAAAACTCTGGATAAGTTGAAAGCCAAGTATGCGGGCAAAGTAGTTGTTTTGGCGGTTGTGAATCCGCCCGATACGCAAACCACTGTGGCCAAGTTCCTACAGGAATCCAAAGTCAGCACCCCTGTACTGTTTGATTGTGGGCAAATGTCTGCATCCTACTTCAAAGCTACTGCCTCGAATTCTTCCATGCACGTTCCGCATCTGTTTGTGATTGATACGCAGGGAATGATTCGTAACGATTTTGCAAAGACCCCGGAAACCAAGGACATGTTTGAAGGCCTGGGGCTTACCGCTGTGATTGACCCACTACTGACTGTTGCTCCGAATAAGAGCACCAAAAAATGATTCGAAGCATTTATTTCTAGAGGAAGCGCGAATGTCGAAAGACACTTTAACGATTACCGACAACCGAACTGGCAAGACTTTTGAGCTGCCGATTGAACACGAAACAGTCAAGGCCATTGAGCTTCGCCAGATCAAGGCTCATGACGAAGACTTCGGCATTATGACCTATGACCCTTCGTACATGAACACGGCGGCTTGCAAAAGTACCATCACTTTCATTGACGGCGACAAAGGTATTTTGAACTATCGCGGCATTCCCATTGCGCAAGTAGCGGAAAAAGGTTCCTATCTGGAAACAGCGTATTTGCTGCTGTATGGCGAACTTCCCACTGCCGTGCAGCTTAAAGATTGGACCGACGCGATCCACCAGAATCTGGATGTGCCCGCAACTTTTCCGCGCATTATTCAAGCGTTTGAGCCCAGCGCTCACTTGATGGGAGTGTTCCAGGCGGCCCTTGCGGCGCTGTCTACTTACTATCCAGATTCGAAAAAAGTGAATGATCCGGCCAATCGTGTGAAACAGATTCATCGGCTGATTGGGCAAGTGGCCACTGTGGGCGCTTGCTGCTATCGGCATCAGGCTGGGCTTCCCATGGTGGCCCCTGACCCGAGTCTGAGTTATGCGGGCAACTTTTTGCACATGATGTTTGGCAAAACTCCCGACCCTGCGCTGGAAAAGGCGATGGACATTTTGTTCATCCTGCATGCTGACCACGAACAGAACTGTTCCACTTCGACGATGCGACTTGTATCGAGCGCGGACACTGATCCGTACTCGTCACTTTCGGCAGCGGCAGCAGCATTGTATGGTCCGCTGCACGGGGGCGCCAATGAAGCAGTGCTGAAAATGCTGGCGCACATTGGTACGGTGGAAAATATTCCAGCGTTCATTGAAAGCGTGAAGAAGGGCGAGGGTCGGCTGATGGGTTTTGGGCATCGGGTGTACAAGAACTACGATCCACGGGCGCGCATCGTCAAAGATACGGCCTACGAAGTTTTTGAAGTTACGGGCAAGAATCCATTATTGGATGTGGCGCTGGAACTGGAAAAAATCGCACTGCATGATGAGTATTTTGTGAAGCGCAAGCTGTACCCGAATGTGGATTTCTATTCGGGTTTGATTTACCAGGCGATGGGCTTCCCCGATGAATTCTTCACTGTGTTGTTCGCCATTGGCCGCACGTCAGGTTGGCTCGCGCAATGGAACGAAATGATGGACGATAAGGACCAGAAAATCGGACGGCCAAGGCAGATTTTCCTGGGCCATGGGGAACGGGATTATGTGGCAATGGGGCAGCGCGGTTAACGCTGCTTACGCGCTAGTAAATGGGTTTAGTTTGGAACCTACTTCACGCACTCGTATCGCGGCAGATTCAACGGCTGAAGTTCCGGCTTTCTTTGCCACTGAAGTTATGGATTGCACAATGGCTGCACCTGAACTTGTCACAATTGCACCCAGCATTCCTGCAGCAGCAACGCTCGCGCTCCTTACAAGTTTTATTTGATTTGAGCTGGAAACGGAGTTGCAATAGCGTTGGCAAATGACTCCGACCCGAAGAGTAAGGTAAGCATTGGATGTTCCTTCCAAAATGGAATGAATCACCATTGAGGAAAGCGCAGAAGCTCCCGGAACGACCGTTAAAAGCGCGGTACCGAAAATCGTCCGGATTGTGGGTTCAAGTTGCTCGCTGATATCAATGTTCTGAATCTCGCTTGCCAACAGAACAGCTGTGCCAACGTTCGAATAAAGATGAATCATGTCCCTCAAAGTAGGTCGCTGGTTGTAAAGGTGCGCGATCTGCCAAACCATGCGGGTTTGCGTCATCAACACGGTGATTGCATCTAGACGGCCATTCTGAGAAATTGCGGTGCTGAGGAAAACTGTGGTGGCCCTGCTCTTGATGATTGCTGAACTCTGGTCGTCCAGGAGTTTCAGAGCCACATGAATTTCATCAAGGGTTGTCAGCCGCCCGATACGGCCAGCGAGATTAGAATTCTTTTGAAGACGAGCTCCAAACCTTGCGATGTAAGTTTGAAAGTCTTTCGAGGATTCATCTTCCGGCGGAGTCAACGGCTTCGGCAACCGCAGGAAAATGAGGAAAGGCACAATCAGAGCAACGGCGTAAAATACCAGCAAAAAACATAATACGGCTCTTCCTAGAAGCGGATTAATTGTAGTTGCCAGTGAAACCGCTTGCGCCGTTTGATTCACAATCACAATGCCGGTGAAGACGATTAAGAATATGCTGGCTATGATTACCAGTTGTTTCAGTTGAGATTTCATTTCATTCCTTAGTCCGCACTTTGTGGGCTGCCCATCTTTTCACTCACCTTGAGCACCACAAAAAGTGCGGCACAAAGAGCCAGCGCAAATCCGGCTAAATACCAGCCATGGCTCTTCAAATAGGCGCCGGCGCCGTCTCCTAACTGAATTCCCAGATAGGCCAAACCGAAGTAATGCAGCACGCGACCTAACAGCACTACCAGAAAAAACAGGCGTGGGTTAACGCCTAAAATTCCGGCTGAAAGCACGAACGCTTTGGTGGGCGTTGGGATCATGGGCACCAACGTTGTTACAAATACGGTGGCCAAACCGTAGCGTTCAAACCATTCCTGAAACTTGCCGGTGCTAATGGAAGGATGGCTCTCAAAATATGCTCTGCCCCCTTTGCGGGCGGCGTAAAAAAGGGACATGCATCCTGCCACTGATCCGGCAATGGTCAATATGGCAATGAAATATGCTTGCGACGGATTCTTTGCCGCTAACGCTAATAAAAGAATATCCACTGCGGCGGGCACTGGCACACCAGCGGAATCCAGGCCTGACAAAATAAATATTCCCAGTGGTCCCCAGCTCACCAGGATTTCAAGAAAATGTTTCAATCTTTTATTTTACCGTGCTTAATTAAATCAAGCATTCCTGCTTCGTCCACCACAGGCACGCTTAATTCCCGAGCCTTGTCCAACTTCGACCCGGCTTCTTCACCAGCCACTACAAAGCTGGTTTTCTTACTGACCGATCCCACAACTTTGCCGCCTGCATCCTCAATCTGCTTCTTCGCCTCTTCGCGGGAAAGGTTGGGTAACGTTCCGGTTAGAACAAAGTTCAAACCCACCAGTGTTCCTTCTGGTGCGGTCGCCTTTTTTTGATGATCGAAGTTCAAACCAGCCTTGCGCAGACGCTCTATCAAATCATGATTGTGCTGTTCAGCGAAGAACCCAGCCACCGCAGCCGCCACTTTAGGACCCACCTCATCGGCCTTTTGTAACTCGTCCGCAGTGAGGGCCGCAATGACTTGGAGTGGACCAAAGGTATCGGCTAATATCTGTGCCGTGCGTTCCCCGACGAATGGAATCCCCAGGCCATTCAACAGGCGCGGCAAAGGATGATGGCGAGAGCGGTCAATATTGGCGATGATCTTCGTCGCCGATTTTTCTGCCATGCGTTCCAGCCCGGCCAATTGCGCGCCGGTCAGTTCATACAAGTCGGCAATGTTCCTGACAAGGCCTGCGGTCACCAATTGATTCACTAGGGATTCGCCCACGCCATCAATATCCATCACACTGCGCGCAGCGAAGTGCAGGATTGATTCCTTCAGCCGTGCCGGGCAATTCGTATTGATGCAACGGCGGGCCGCTTCCCCTTCAGCGCGGGCCACAACACCACCACATACAGGACATTCTGTCGGCATCCTAAAAAGCTCTCGTGGTGATGCCTGGGCGGTTACGCGCAACACTTTGGGAATCACATCGCCGCTGCGTTCCAGCAGTACGGTATCGCCAATGGCCACGCCCAACCTTTCAATTTCGTCCTCGTTATGCAACGTGGCCCGGCTCACCATTACGCCGCTCACTTCCACCGGTCGCAGGTGGGCAACGGGAGTCAAAGTGCCTGTGCGGCCCACTTGCACTTCAATTTTTTCAACAACAGTTTCCGCCTGCCGTGCGGGATATTTGAATGCGATGGCCCAGCGTGGGGCTCTGGCTGTGTAGCCCAATTGTCGCTGCTGCGCTAGCGAATCCACCTTCACAACCACGCCGTCGATTTCGTAAGGCAGCGATTCCCGGCGATCCTCCCAATGCTTGCAAAACTCCAGAAGCTGATCTACGTTATGGCACAAGCGGCGGGCATCGTTCACTTTGAATCCCAGGCGATGCAACTCATCCAAGGATTCCCAATGGCTTTCGAAAAATGGTTCCCCGTTTTCCAACAAATAGTAGGTATAGTAATCCAGCTTCCGAGCCGCTGTAACGCTGGGGTCAAGAACTCGTAAACTCCCAGCGGCTGAATTGCGCGGGTTGGCGTAGCGGGGCAATGCGACGGCCTCACGTTCGGCATTCAACTTTTGAAACGCCAGATTGGGCATGATTACTTCACCACGAACTTCAAAATCAGTACTGCGACCTTCCACTCGCAAGGGGGCGGAACGGATGGTGCGAGCATTGGCCGTAACCTCTTCGCCTTCCGATCCATCTCCACGAGTCAGGGCCAGTTCCAGCTTGCCGTCATGGTAGCGGGTGGCCATGGAAAGACCGTCCATTTTCAATTCAGCGACGTACCGATACGTGGATCCTGCCAGACCTTCTCTGACTCGACGATCAAATTCCCGCAGCTCCCCTTCATCCAGGGCGTTGTCCAAACTGAGCATGCTGGAACTGTGCCGCACCTTGATAAATCCATCGCGCGGTGCGCCGCCCACACGGGATGTTGGCGAATCGGCAGATTGAAATTCGGGGTGCGCTTGTTCCAGTTCTTTCAAGCTGCGCATCAGGGCGTCGTATTCGGCGTCGCTGATATCGGGCTTGTCCAAAACGTAATAAAGGTTTTCGTGACGTCGCAATTGGTCGCGCAGGCTGTTTATTTGCAGCAGGATTTCTGATTTGGTGGACGGGTGCATTAAAATAAAGTTCGCTATTACTACTTACAAGAATATCGCTCTGATCTACAATCCGTTTGCTGGCCGTCTGCAAAGAAGACCGGAACGGTTGCAAGAAGCTGTGGCTGCACTGCAACGTGCGGGGCATGGCGTAAATCTATTTCCAACGAAGGCGCCTGGTTCGGCGGGGCAGCAGGCTCGTGAAGCCATTGCTGGTGGGGCTGATTTAATTCTGGCCTGCGGCGGGGATGGAACCATTAATGAAGTGGCCAGTGGAGTGATTGGCACCATTGTTCCTTTTGCGATTTTGCCCGGCGGCACGGCTAACGTACTTTCCATGGAAACTGGCCAAGGCAGCAACATGGCCAAGACTGCGGCAGCCATATCGCTGTTGGTTCCGAAACGAATCAGCGTGGGGCGATTGCAGATGGATGGTCAACCGGATCGGCATTTTTTAATGATGCTAGGGGCTGGCCTGGATGCCAAAGTGGTGGCAGCGGTTCGGCCTGCGGTGAAACGGAAACTGGGCAAGGTGGCTTATTGGATTGCAGGATTAATGCAAACCGGCAAGACTTTGGAAGAGAGTTACGTAACTACTCCAACGGGCGAACACAAAGCGAGTTTCATTTTAGTTAGCCGCATCCGCAACTATGGCGGGGATTTGGAAATTGCTCGCAACGTCACCCTTTTGGACGACGATTTTGAGGTGGTGTTGTTTGAAGGGACCAACTCCTTGCGCTATCTTCCTTACTTTGCCGGAGTGATCACCAAGCAACATCGGCGCGTCCCTGGAGTTAAGATTCTGCGAACGGCGCAATTGGATTTGAAGCCTGTCCAAGGGCAGCAAATGTTGGTGCAAGCCGACGGCGAATTAATGGGAGCAGTTCCTGCGCGGATTGAAATTGTTCCGGCAGCGATTACATTGCTGTTACCCCCACAATACGTACAAAGACACAGCTAGGCGAGCGGGAATCAAGCAATGGATAATGTTACTCACACGCTTACCGGGTTGATGTTGGCGCGCTGCGGATTGAATCGACTGGCGCCGCAAGCTACCGCTGCATTGCTGCTTTCTTCCAATCTTCCTGATTTCGATCTGGTCTACTACTTGGGCGGATCACTAACCTATCTGCAGTACCATCGCCACTGGACGCACGGCCTTGCATTAGCACCCTTGCTTGCACTGGTGAATGTCGGAATATTGTGGCTGCTTGCCAGAAGATTTCAGGGTTGGAAAACTGGTTCCTGGGTTCGAACCTACCTGATTTCGATTGTGGGGATTGTTGTTCACATATTATTCGATTCCACCAATTCCTACGCTGTGCGGGCTGCATTGCCGTTCAATGCGGAATGGTTCAGCTCAAACATATTCTTTGTGTTTGACCCTTATATTTTGGGTGTGTTGCTGCTGGCCGTTGCCGCACCGGCGATTTCCGGATTAGTGTCATCTGAAATCGGCGGTCGCAAATCCACTGGACGGGGATGGGCGGTCTTTGCACTGCTGTTTATCCTAAGCTTTGGAACGTGGCGGTTCATGCTACATCAATGGGCTGTGGAAACGTTGGAAAGTCACGTTTACCCGCAGGGAATGGCTCGACGAGTGGAAGCGTGGCCAACACCGTTTTCCCCATTTGCCTGGTTGGGATTTGTGGAAACAGACCAATCCTGGGGCTTGTATGAATTCAACTTGAACGTCCCGTTTGACCCATCAGCGGGCAACATTGGGTATCGACCCCAGCCGAATGCGGCATTGGATAAAGCCTGGCAATCTAAAGAAGGCCGCATTTACAGGGACTTTGCCCGTTACGCTGCCTGGCGGGTTGTGCCGCTAACCGATCCCGAAGGGGCAGTGGCCGTGGAAGCCAATGATTTACGATTTGGGGTGCCAGGAGCGAAGGCATTTTCCTTTCGCGTCCAGTACGATAAACAAGGGAATGTGATGGATCAAGAATTCCATTATGGGACCCCGAAGACTTACTAGTGCTAACCGACTCTCCAAATTGTGTTGTCAGCGTTCATCGGCGCCCATCAGCGGCCAATAATCTGGGCCGCTGATGGACGCAGATGGACGCTGATAACAACAACTTCGCAAACTACACGCGGCCTGGTGTGTATCCGAATGTGCTCTTGAAAGCGGCAATGAATGCGCTGATGCTTGTGTAACCGGAATCCAGCGCGGCATCTGTGACTGACTTGCCTTCCGCTAAAAGCCGTATCGAATTCAGTAGCCGAGCCTTCTGCCGCCAGACGCCGAAGCTCATGCCGGTTTCGTCGTGAAAGCGTCGCTCAAGAGTGCGTTTTGCGATCCCGTGCCGCTGGGCGAGTTCGTCGATAGGAGTGACGTTCAATGGGTACCGGAGAACCTCCTGTGCGACGATCAGCGCGTGTTCATCGGTGGGCAGGGGAAGCCCAAGTGAACCGGTGGCCGTAGGAATCGCCATTTTTATTTCGTCTTGCAGCATGGCCACCATATAGGAATCGCGGGTAACTCTGGTATCCAGTGCGATCAGTTCCGTCGTCCGTAAAATGAGTTCTCGCAGCAGCGGACACACGTCCACAACCTGGCATTCTTGCGTCTGGAAGTCTGTTAAGGTGGGCGAAAAATATAGCGTCCTCATCTGTACAATTCCCCACATTCGGATTGTATGGGGGTCATGGGCCGGAATGAAAACCGCCCCACCGGCAGGGATCATCCACGAAAAGTTTGTGGTTGAAAGCGTCATTGCTCCTGAGGTGGCGTACAGAAACTGGTGCCATTTGTGATGGTGAGATTCAATGCGATAGCCACTGGCATAATTGGTGGCCAAAGAGCGGACCGCCAGAAAAGGCTCCTGCTCCGTGGTGAGTTTTCTAAATAAACTGGGACTACTTGAAATGGAAGGTTGGCGAACGCTCGACATTCATTGTCAATGTACCGCAAGCGTGAATCGGAAGTGTTCCAGTAAACTACCGCTATGCCCAACAACCTATCCCGTTTCGCCATTAACGCCGACGATGTCCCAAGAGCCCACCGTTTTTATACGCAGGTCTTTGGCTGGAAGTTTGAACCATGGGGGCCGCCAAATTTCTATCTGATTGAGACTGGGGAAGAGCAGGTGCAAGCGGTTGGTGGATTGCTTCAGGAGCGCCGCGAACTGGTGCCTGGTCGTAAGATGATTGGGTTTGAATGCACAATCGAGGTGTCGGATTTGGACGCGACGATTCGGGCTATCGAAAGCAACGGAGGGAAGTTAGTAACTTCGAAATTTCATATCCCGACGGTAGGGACGGTCGCTTACTTTGAAGATACAGAGGGTAACTTGGCTGGCCTCATGGAGCCGGAAAAAGTAGTCTAGATAGATGGCTCCTGCACTTCCTAGACTCCTTGAACTTCTCTCAACTCGGGATCGCGGCCTTGCGGATTTGACTCTAGCTTTGCGGGAGCTTGTGCTTGAGGAAGCTCCGGATGCCACCGAGTTTGTTCATGACGTGAAATACGCCATTGCGCTGAACTACACTTTCACTGGTCGCATTAAAGGCGCGTTTGTTCATGTGGTGACTTATACGAAACACGTGAACCTTGGTTTCTGGTTTGGCGCGGAGCTTGCTGATCCTAAGAAGATCCTTCAGGGTGATGGAAAGCGCGTTCGCCATATTCGAATCGCTTCGCAGGTGGATCTGGAGCATCCCTACGTCAGGACATTTTTGCGGGAAGCTATTGCTAGTGCTCCTCGACTGTAGTGAGTGGGATAGGCATCCTGTCTAATGCCACTAAAATCTCCAAGCTTTGTTGGGATAACCTGTGCTTTTTCTATGACCGGATACTCGGCCAAGTGCCGCCCTCGCGATACTCCCCAAACACGCGACGTAACCGATCTGAGATCTCACCTACCGTCCCCATTGCATCTGCTGACGCTACGATGTGTGGCATCAAATTTTCACCGCCACGGGCCGCTGCTTCCAATTGATCCAAACGCGCATCCACAACTGCAGCCGATCTCGATGCTCGCACTTCTCGCAATCGCGTGCATTGCCCTTCCTCTAATTGCGGATCAATTCGGAAAGTAGGTAACGGAGTCTTCTCAGGCGTCTGAAATTTATTGACGCCCACCACAATCTGTTGGCCCGATTCAATGGCTCGTTGTGCGGCATAGGCTGCGTCCTGAATCTCTGCCTGCATGTATCCGGATTCAATTGCAGCCAAGGCTCCGCCTAGTAAATCGATGCGATCCAAATACACCTGTGCGGCTGCTTCCACTTCGTCCGTCAGACGTTCCATGCAGTCACTGCCGCCGAACGGATCGGGTTCGGAAGTCACTCCCGATTCATAAGCAATCACCTGTTGCGTGCGTAATGCCAGCCGTGCCGATTCCTCTGTAGGCAACCCCAACGCTTCATCTCGTGAATTGGTGTGCAGGCTCTGCGCCCCGCCCAATACTGCGGCCAATGCCTGCATGGTTACGCGCACCAGATTCACATCGGGTTGCTGCGCGGTCAATGTGGACCCGGCGGTTTGTGCGTGGAACCGCATCATTGTGCTCTTGGGATTCTTTGCTCCGAAACGGTCGCGCATGATCTTGGCATAAAGCCTGCGGGCTGCACGAAACTTGGCGATTTCTTCCAGGAAATTGTTATGCGCGTTGAAGAAGAAGGAAAGCCGTGGAGCAAACGAATCCACTTCCAAGCCTGCCTTCCTTGCTGCTTCCACATAGGCAATGGCGTTGGCTAAAGTGAACGCTACTTCCTGCACCGCCGTCGATCCGGCTTCGCGAATGTGATAGCCGCTGATGGAAATGGTGTTCCATTCGGGCATAACTATCTGAGCCCAGGCAAACAGATCCGTAATAATTCGCATGGCTCCACGCGGCGGATAAATGTAAGTGCCCCTGGCCGCGTACTCTTTCAAGATATCGTTTTGAATGGTGCCTTGCAGCTTCTTCGCATCGGCACCTTGACGCCGCCCCACCAGCATGTATAAAGACAGCAGAATGGCGGCAGTGGAATTGATGGTCATGGATGTGGACACTTTTTCCAACTCGATTTTGTGGAACAGCACTTCCATATCGGCTAGTGAACAGATCGCCACCCCCACGCGTCCAACTTCACCTGCTGCAAGGGGGTG
>JAYWBH010000277.1:0-6020 GCA_043781815.1 Bryobacterales bacterium
ATGACGCAGTGGCTGTCTCCACTTCTACCTGCCCAAACGCCAACGTTTCCAGCATCTTTCTGGCAGAGCCCGGATCCATCTGTTTTTTGGAAATCACCAATGCGGTCGGAGTCGTTCTGGCAATGGCGCGCTTGCCCACCGTATAGAACATCCGCAACAAATCAGCCTTGCGCACAGCAGCCTGCCACAGGACACTTTCCATGGCGATCAATTGGTAATCCACAATGTCGCGAACATGCCATTCCCCGCCCTTCCAAGGCTCCAGATAATTCCAACTGGACTGGCGCGGATCATATCCGAAAGCCGTTTCATTGATGTCTTCTGGCTTCACAGTGATCGGGCTGGCCATCCGCGCACTTGCCGATTCACTCAGCAATCGCAGCGCCCCGTGGTACGACTGATAATGCCGCGCTGGCGACCAATAATCGTAAAGCGCATTGATCGCCACGCCCGGCTTGCCCGCACTGGTCAGATCCGCCGCCATGCCCGCACCCATCATGTTGCACCACTGCACAATCATTGGGTCAATGTTCGGTTCCACTGGATCAAGCCACGGCGGAACAAACATTCTGGACGCAAACGCACCTTGCTGATGCACGTCGTAAACAATCTGCGGATGCCAAACGTTGTGTAATTTTTCAATGGTGGACCGGGTCTCTGGCTGGGAAAAGATATACCAATCGCGATTGTTATCATGCCCCACATAACGGTGATACAGCTCTGGCGGCGATGTCCCTTCATAGGGAGTTCCTAACGTTTTCCGATACCAGTTGGTGACAATATCCACGCCATCAGGGTTCAGCGACGGAACCAGAATGAAAATCGTATCGTTCAAAATGGCCCGAAACTTGGGCTTATCTTCGGTGATCAAGCGATACGCAAATTCCACCGCAGTGGATGTCGATGCCACCTCAGTTGCGTGAATGGAACAGGTCACCAAAACCACCGCTTTCCCCTGGGCAATCAACTCTTCCGACTCTGCGTCAGTAATCTTTCTGGGGTCGGCTAATTTGCGCTGAATCTCTAAATACTTGGGCAGGTCACGCAACGTTTCTGCTGAGGAAATAAAGGCCGCCAGCATCGGTTTGCCATCCACTGTCTTCCCGTATTCACTGACCTTCACCCGATCACTGGATTTTTCCAGCGCGTGAAAATAACTGACCACTTTGCTCCAATCCAGAAGCTTACGGTCTTCCCCCATAACATGGCCAAAATGGCTGGCTGGCGTGGGGATCTGTGCGACGGCCAGGCCAACGCTGAGTAATGAAAAAAGGAACTTCATGCCCGGTTCAACTCCTTCCACAATGCGGCGTACCATTTCAAAAATCGTTCCGGCTCCTTGCTTTCTGCCGCCTCGCACAAGGTGTAGCGTTCGTACTTAGCCTGGCGCAACAATGCGAATAACTCCCTGTAGGGATAGTCACTCACCAGTTCATTAATATGGCAGTTCTTAATCCACGGCTTCAATAGTGCAAAACTCTGCTTCACGCTGCCGTTCACAACATCGGTAGGGTTGGAATTCCAACACAAGCCCACATTTTGATGCTTAGTTTCCTTCATGATGTCTGCGCAGACTTCCGGAACTTGCGTTTTGGACCCATGCACTTCCACCCAGATTTCCACACCATACCCGGAACCGTATTCTCCTAATTCCCGCAACGCGGTGCCAATGTTGCTGATGGTATTTTCCCTGGTCACGCCGTCGGGAAGCCCGTTAGGACGCACTTTCACCGCCCAGGCACCAGTATCGTGAGCCAGTTCCACAAACTTTTTGGCTTCAGCCACATTTTTGCGACGCACCGCTTCGTCAGGGGAATGGAATTCGCAGGTGCTCCCAAAGCTCAGCAGCTTTACCTTGCTGCGTTCAAAGCGGGCTCTGACGTCAGCACGGGCACGTGCATCCAGGGTCGGCTCCACGCCATGTTTGTGCCCAGTACGCAGTTCCACTGCTTCAAATCCACTGCTTTCCAGGTTTTTAAGGATAGTTTCCACATCCCAATCCTTAAGAATGTTGTAGGTAACCGCTCCGAGTCGCATAATCGTTCCATTATAGATTGGTACTAACGCCGAGTTCCAGACGGTACGAATAGGACAACAGTAGGACTGTGCGCACCGCAATGTTCCCTGTATTCTGTTCGAGCAATGATAGTTCGCCTTCCACTTCTAATCCTGTTCGCCACCCTTCCCGGATTTGCACAATCCACCTGCAAGCCGCAGGATCTTGTTCTGGACGCGGCAACCGCTTCCACTCTACTGGCAACTGATTGTCGTCTGCGCGATGCAGTGGGTACCAACATGGTGCCCGATGCTAAGGCTAAAGTGTTCTCCATTTCCGCTGACAGCGAAGGGGTACTCACCATTTCCCTTCAGTCCCAATTATTTGATCCGGCCATTTACCTGGCTGATTCCGATTCCCGTGTTCGCGCTCTGGCCGCTGGTAAGAACAAGGAAGGAAAATTGGTGGTGCACGTTCCCAAAGGCACGTTTAGCCTAATCGCATCGGCAACCACTGTGGCATTGGGCGATTTCCAAATTGCCGCGTCCTTTGAAACCATGCGGGATTGCGCGCCCAAAGATTTGATTTTAGGTCAAAGTTCGTCCTCTACATTCAACAACAAATCCTGTCGTGAACTGGATTTGACGCTTTATTCCACACGCGATATTCCTGTTCAACTTTACAACTTGAAGGTTGTGAAACTGTCCGTTCTAACGGCAGAGATGAGTTCCATGGAACTGGATTCTGCGGTCACCTTACTTTCCGCAAAGAACGTATTCATTGGGATGGATGATAACGGTGGCGGAGAAAAAGATGCCCGCTTACTGACCAGCATCGCCCCAGGCGATTACGTCCTGCACTTGAACAGTCAGGATAAAAATCCAGGCAATTTCAACTTCAATGTGAAGTTGGAAGATCCCCGCCCCTGCCCTGCCAAACCACTGCTTTCAGGAACCCCTATCAATTCTACTTTCGATGATCAAGGTTGTCGCTACCTGGACGTTTTTGTTCCCAGCGCCAGAACTTCTCCCATGGTTCGGTATGAATTCACCAACAATGAAAAAGGGTGGATTGACCTCAGCATGACTGGCAGCACCGTTCAATCCAGTCTATTGATCTATGACGTCAACGCCACGTTACAGACCCGTCAGACGGCTGTTTTAGTAGGACAAAAAGCTCAAATTATTTACAGCATGAAACCCGGTGTCTATACTTTATTTGCCAGCACAATCGGCAATCTGAACAATGACTATTCCCTGAATCTGCAGTTCAACAAACTGCCCGTATGCGAAGTTCTGGATCTGCCTGCGGCGTTTACTTCGCGGGCACTGGTTCGCACCAATTGCAGAATTTTGGACTACATTGTGCCCAGTCGCGATGCTGGCGTTGCCGAAGCATTTCGTATCCCAGGGAACAAACCGCGCATGTTGAATTCATTACTGCAATCCAGCAGCTTCGATCCTTACCTTTACCTGATCGATAGCACCGGCCTGGTGGTCTTTGAAGATGACGATAGCGGTGGTGGGCCCGATGGGTACGATGCGTTGATCAACACATTGATTCCTGAAGGCGAACACATGCTGCTGGTAACCAGCTTCGACGGTGGTCCGGGCAGCTATAAATTAACCTCCAGCGTCACCGACGCGAAGAATTGCGATTCCGGTGCTTTGCCCTTGATTGGCATAAAATCCACTGCATTTGTGGTGTCTGATTGCGTGGCTCGCGAAGCCATTCCCTATTTTGATGTGGATTACAAAGCGCATTTATATTCGATCAACGTCCCAACCAAGGGGATGCTCAGCCTTACTGCAACCAGCAATGCCCTGCCTTTGCTGAGTGTGTTGTTCACGGATCGCTTTCAAGGAATCAGCGTGGGCAGTAATGCTGGAAACACACCCCTGCTGATGAACGGACCACTTCCTGCCGGCCGTTATCTTGTAGCAATGTTTGCGCCGCCCGGACGATTGGGTGAATATTCTCTGACGCTGAATTTTGTTCCCGATACTGGGCCCATTGTTCAAAGTTCCAGAATGCCCCAGAGGAACAGCAAGCAACTAATATTCCCCGCGAGCCAACCTGCGGACGAAGTCAATGTCCCCTTCCAGAAAGTCAAAAGACGGTAACTTCTGTGGTGTGGACCAGCAAATCTGTTCAAAAATAACGTTCGTCGGTTCACCCGTCCACTGCTGCACTCGGAAAAATATCAGAACAATGGGAGGGCGTCCGGCATATTGATGCTCGTAACGCACAATTTCAGAACCGATGGTGGCGGCAATCGCCAGTTCCTCTGAAAGCTCCCGGGCTAAGGCCGACCTTGGTTCTTCCTCAGCTTCCACTTTGCCGCCGGGAAACTCCCACTTCAGCGGGTGCTTGTCCGTTTTCTTCCGCTGGCAAATCAGGATCTTGCCGCCTTCTTGTATAACCGCTGCGACAACTCTAAGTTCGTTACGAGCCATGGTTTTTACTCGTCGTTCCTAACGGAAATAAGCCTGAAAGCACTACACTAGAGTACAGCATGTATTCCGCCCGGCTTTTAGATCACTTTCAAACTCCCAGGAATGTTGGGGACTTACAGGACCCTTCCGCAGTCGTCGAAGTGGAAAATCCGATTTGCGGTGACATTCTGCGCCTTGGAGTGAAGGTTTTGAACGGTACTTTGACAGAAGTTCGCTACAAAACTCGTGGATGCGCCGCGTCCATTGCCGCTGGCTCCGCTCTTACGGAATGGCTCAATGGCAAAACCAAAACAGAACTAATTGCATTTCAGCCCAGCATTGTGGAAGACCTTTTGGATGGCCTGCCCAACGAATCGAAACATGCCGCTGTGCTGTGCGCGGATGCGGTCAAGGCCCTGGCATTGAGGATTGTATGAGTAAGCGTGAGTTAATTACAGATCTGGTGCAGATCAAACGGCTTGGCGAACAAAAGCGTGAGGAAAATCAACGGCTGCGTCGTCATATGAAAAGCCACAATTTTGTGGAACGACGGTTGAAGCTGGTGGCCGCTCAAATTGAAGATGAAATTGATTGTCAAACCTGCGCCAACTGTTGCCGTGTGGCCACGGTAAAGTTAAAGCCTCGCGACGTGGATAAGCTGCAGCGCTTCCTTAGTATGCGCTTGAACGACTTTCGACGCGATTGCACGGAAGAATCTCCCGAAGAAGGCCTGATCCTGAAACGCACCGAGAAAGGATGCGTGTTCCTGGAAGGCAATGAATGTACGGTGTACGATGCCCGGCCGCATACCTGCCAAAATTTCCCTCATTTCGTCCGTGGCGAAGGAAGCCTGGTCTCGCGGATGTGGGAAATGCCTGATCGGGCTGCTTATTGTCCCATTGCCTACAACACTCTGGAAGCTTTTAAGGATGAAGTAGAGTTCAAGAAATAAGCCCGGCGTATCGGCTTCGAAAGTAAAGCAGCGGTTCCCCGTCAAAAGATTCCGCACTGACCACTTCTCCCAGAAAAATGGAATGATCCCCCGCTTCAATTACGTTTGTGATGGCACACTCAAAGTGAGCAATGGCACCGTCCAGCAGGGGTACTCCAAATTGGCCGACATGCCAGGAAACGCCGCCAAACCGGTCCTGCCCGCGCTCCGCAAAACGATTCGACAAGTCCACCTGCCCTTTCTCTAATATATTGATTCCAAAATGTTTAGCGTTCTTGAAATGATCAATGATGTTGGCTTTGTGATCAATACAAAGCAACAGCATCGGCGGCTCCATGGAAACACTGGTAAACGAATTGGCCGTCAACCCGTGCGGAGTTCCGCCGCTCCCCAGTACGGTTGAAATGGTGATGCCGGTGGCGAACCTGGCACAGGCTTGCCGGAAAGAATTCTGGGCGTGGAGTGAGTCGGGCATCTTGACAATCGTATAAACCTAATCCTATCATGAGGTTTACTGGTTCTGTTGAGGTACTATGAATTGACTGAATCAGGAGGTTTCCTTTGATTAAACTCGACATTATTAACGAAGTTGTGAACCGCACAGGCATCACCAAAACAAAAGCGGAAATGGCAGTAG
>JAYWBH010000278.1:0-6017 GCA_043781815.1 Bryobacterales bacterium
CACAGTGCAGAATGAACCAGCCGATGCCACCCGCGTGTTGCAAATTAACACTGGCAAGAATCCACGGGGCATTGTCATTACATCCACCGATCAGACTGCATACGTCATGAACTATGTTTCGCGCGACGTGAGCGTAATTGATCTAACCGGCGCTGTGGAAAAGGTAACGACAACGATTCGATCGGCTAGTTTGCCCGTGCTTGGATCGCAAGAAGATAAGATCCATGTGGGCAAAGAGCTGTACCATACCTCAATCGGCGAGTTCGACCCGGCCGTTGCCGGAGGGGCCGCTATCACAGGAAGAATGTCGAACAACGGTTGGGGATCCTGTGGCGCTTGTCACCCTCATGGATTGACTGACAACGTGGTTTGGATTTTCCCTTCAGGCCCTAAACGCACTATTTCACAACACACCGATTTCGATCAGACTGACCCGACGCGTAAGACAGCTCGTGCTTTGAACTGGTCGGGTGAGCGCGATGAGCAGGCGGATTTCGAGCTGAATATTCGCGCTGTTTCCGGGGGGCTTGGCGTGATTGTAGGCGCCGATGGCATTACACAAGATACAACGGTGGTCAATTTGACCCCGCTTGTCAGCCGCGGTCGCAATCAGTTGAAAGTGCGTGGAGTGCCTGCCTGGGATGCAATGGAAGCGTATGTCCAAAGTGGTATTCGGGCTCCTATTTCTCCGCTGCGAGGCTCTACAGATCCGGCTATTGCTGCGGGTCGTCAAGCGTTCATTCAGGCAAACTGCCAAAGCTGTCACGGTGGTGCGCAATGGACTTCTGGCCGTGTGCGCTTTAGCGGAGCACCCGATTCCAGCTTGGTTTCCAATGGGCAATTGATCACTGAACTGCGCAGCGTGGGGACCTTTACTGCATCGGCGTTCAACGAAGTTCGCCAGAATGCTGCCCCGGCAATTGGGATTGACGGATTCGTACCACCGTCACTACTTTCGCTATTTGCATTTCCGCAAACGTTCTTTCATGGTGGCGCGGCAAACACACTTGAAGCGGTAATGCAGGTGGTGTCACACCGTTCCGCAGGGACTGGTGCAGATACATTGCAAGATGCAACAAAGCGGGCTCAGTTGATTAAGTTCATACAGTCAATTGATGCATCCACGCAGATCATTACACCCAATGCTCCAACCAAGCTGACAGTTACTTCTGCGGCCTGGAACATTGGAAGCAAGGTGGCACCGGACAGCCTTGCATCGGGATATGGTTCAGGGCTTGCGACTCAAGCAGGGGCGCCGTCAGCGGCTCCGCTTCCCGTCACATTCAATGGAACCACTGTAACGATTCAGGATACGAACGGTGCGCAAAGGCTGGGGCAGTTGTTCTACGTCGGCCCTGATCAGGTGAACTTTGTGGTGCCAGCGGCAACGGGAATTGGGACGGCGTTGATTACCGTCACAAGCGGCAGCGGGGCTACGGCTACCACAAGTCTGGACGTCGCTACGGTGGCGCCCTCAGTGTTCACCATGCCCGGAGGAACAGTGGCGGCGGCAGTGGCTTTACGCGCTACGGCCAACAACGTTCAGACTCCCATCGCAGTGTTCCAATGTTCCAGCGTGCCAGTTTGTACGGCCACGCCAATGGATCTAGGTGAAGTCGGCGACATTGTAGTGGTGACTTTCTTTGGCACTGGTCTAAGAAAAAACACCGGTTTGGCCAACGTAAAAGCAACCATTGGCGGCGTGGATGCTGCTGTATTGTTTGCAGGAGCCCAACCCCAATTTACTGGGCTGGACCAACTCAACGTGCAGTTGCCTTTATCACTGCGTGGCAAGGGTGATGTCCAAGTGGTGTTTACCGTTGACGGGCAGACCAGTAACACGGTGACCATCAACGTGCGCTAGCTCAGTACCCCCCGCCAGTCGATATGCTCGGCTGGCATTTTTCCCCTAAGTAGGACTAGCCTGATAGCTGGTCCTTTTTTTATTGCCATTAACTTCACGTCTCTCCATAGAATGCGAAGGTAATGAAATACATAAGCACTGCTCCCTCGCGGTCACGGCTCGGATTCCCGCGATACTTGACCTGTTAACTTGATAAGATAGGCGCGTTCATGTCGATTTCTCAAAACCTTTGCAGACGTGTGGCCGCAGTGTTGTTGGTGTCTGCGTTTCCGATTGTTGCTGCATCGCAACCAAGCTCCAGTGACCAATTTGCACAATCCATTCGCCCTGTACTGGCACAGAATTGTTCTGCCTGCCACAACCCGGCCAGCCCTAAAAATCGCATCAATTTCTTAAAAGCAACTTCAACTAAAGACTTACAAGCCAACCGCGGGCTATGGCGTGATGTGGCTACTCAGATGCGTAATCGAACCATGCCGCCAGTGGAATCGAAGCTCACGGAAGAGGATCGTTTGAAGGTGTCCACTTGGATTGATGAGCGCCTGCGTTTAACTGCGTGCGACACGGGCGACTATGCCGGTGCGGTGGCCCTGCGACGCTTGAATCGTCGTGAATATCACAACACCATTCGGGATTTACTGGGTGTTGATTACAACGTGTCGGAACTTTTCCCTGCTGATGGAACCGGTGGCGCCGGGTTCGATACCAACGGTGAAACGTTGTACATTCCGCCTCTATTGATGGAACGGTATATGGAAGCAGCGCAGCAAATTGTGGATCGCGCCATTATCACTCCCGACCTTGTAAGGATTGTCACTGCACCGCAGATGCTACCCGCTGATTTAAAAGCGGCATCGCCACGAATGCTGGTTCCTGGAGCCGAGCTATCGACGCCGCTCTCTATCTATATCAGTGGCGATTATACGGTGCGAGTTGCCGCAGAACGTAAGGAAGGCATGGGTTCACTTTTATTGAAGGTGGATGGCGGGACGCCTGTGGCGCTGGCCTTGCCGCAAGCTCGTGCAGGGAACAGGGGCGGTGGTGGCGGTCGTGTTCCCGGGTATCAAGTGCAGGTGCGCCTTGCTCGCGGACTTCGACTGTTGTCTATCATCGTTGACGGATCTGCGGTGCCCATTACCAGTTTGACGCTGGAGCAAAAGCCGACGGAATCGGTGCCTGAAAAATCGGCGATGCACTACCGACTGCTAGGTCTGGAACCAGGCAGCGACGTGCTGCAACCGCGAAAAGTGGCCGAGCAAATTCTGCGAGCTTTTCTGCGGAAGGCATACAGGCGTCCTGTTGAGCCGATGGATGCAGTCCCATACTTGAAGCTTTATGACCGTGCGGCGGAGCGTGGAGATCCTTTTGAAGAACGCATGAAACTCGCGCTGAAAGGGGTTCTGGTGAGCCCGCAGTTTCTGTTCAAGATTGAACATCGAAACGAGAAACCAGGTATTTATCCGTTGGGCCAATATGAATTGGCTTCCCGCATGTCTTATTTTCTGTGGTCAACCATGCCCGATGAAGAGTTAACCAGACTGGCTGATCAAGGCAAGCTGCAAGATGTGAAAGTATTGACATCGCAACTGGAGCGCATGCTGGACGATCCGCGGTCGCGCACCTTCACCAGCACATTTATTGGCCAGTGGCTAGGCACTCAAGATGTTGGTGGGCGAGCAGCACCTATGCTGACCGAGTTGCAGACTTACTATACGCCACCCGTTGCGGCTGACTTGCGCGCTGAACCTATTCTGTTGTTCCAACGCATTGTTGGTGAAAATCGCAGCCTGCTGGAATTACTAACCGCCGATTACACTTACATGACGGAGCGGCTGGTGAAGTTCTATCAACTGGAAGACAAGATGAAAGACTTTCACGGTAATCAAGCGCAACTTGTGAAATGGCCCGATAACCGTCGTGCCGGGGTAATGAATTCCGGTGCTGTGATGGCAATGACGTCGCACTATAGGCAGACCAGCCCGGTGCTGCGCGGGGCCTGGGTGTTAGAAACTATGTTGGGTACACCAGTTCCTCCGCCGCCTCTTAACGTGCCACCGCTTGAACCGGTTAAGTGTCTGGAAAACTGCGCCGTGGAAGCAAAAACAGCCGTGGGTATGCGGCAGAGAATTTTGAATCACCGCGTGAATCCAGCATGTACTGCCTGCCACAATCTGATGGACCCCATCGGGTTCGCAATGGAGAACTTTGATTGGACAGGCCGCTGGCGCGATAAGGAATTCGACGGCTCGGCTATTGATGCCACAGGGGTACTTCCATCGGGGGAAAAATTCGATGGACCGGCAGAACTTCGCAATGTGCTGCTGGAGAAAAAAGATGACTTTCTGCGGCACTTGTCCGGGAAGGTGCTTGGTTACGCCTTGGGCCGCAGCCTGCAGGATGGGGATAGTTGCACGGTGCAACACATGGCCGATGCTTTGAAAAAAGATGATTACCGTGCGCGCACCCTGTTTCGTGAAGTAGTGCTGAGTGTCCCATTTCGCAATAGTCAAGGCGGGCTTGTGAAAATGGAATCGGCTGCGCCTGCACGCAAGCGGATAGGGCCAATGGTAGTAAAATGAGGGCAATCAAAGATGTCGAATAGAATTTCCAGACGAACAATGTTGCGCGGCACAGGCGCGGCGATGGCGCTTCCATGGCTGGAGTCAGTGGCTTCTGCAGCCACTCCGGATAGCGCATCAACGCTTGCCGAACCACCGCTGCGTTCCGTGTTCATGTACATGCCCAACGGCGTGCGCCCAGATTTTTGGACGCCAGCGGGCGAAGGCGAGAACTACGAAACTACGCCCCATTTGAAACCGTTGGAGAGTCTGAAAAACGACTTCCTGCTGCTTGAAAATCTTTGGAATGCCAAGACCGTAGGGCGCAATGGCCATTGGCCCAAAGTGCCTGCCTGGCTATCTGGCGGTTATGTTGAACGCACGTCAGGGGACGACTTGGATTCCGGCGGTACAACCGTAGATCAACTGCTGGCGCAAAAGATTGGCGACCGGACAATGCTGCCCAGTTTCGAGTTGGGCCTGGAAGCAACGCGCAATGGAATTGACACTGCCGGTGGTGGCTTCGCCCGCATGTATGGGTCATTTATTTCGTGGCGCGATCCCCATACACCGGTTCCAAAAGAGATCATTCCGCAACTTGCCTTCGACCGATTATTCCGGTCGAATAAAGCCCCTGTAATTTCAAGTCTCAATCCCGATGACCCAGCACTGTTGACGGCGCTTCAACGGGATGAGAGCAGCATTCTGGACATTGTGCAGGATCAGGCAAGGCTGCTTCGTAAGGAAGGCAGTTCTAGTGATCGGGTCAGGTTGGATGAATACTTTGAATCCGTGCGGTCTGTGGAACAGCGTTTGCAAGCTGCGCTTCGCCCACAGAAACGTTGGATCAACAAAGGAAAGTTTCCTCTGGAACGCCCTGGTCCAGGCATTCCCGCTACGCGACCCGAACATATGAAACTGATGATGGACATTATGGTTCTGGCGCTGTGGAGTGATACCACGCGGATTGGTACATTCATGACCGCAGATGCACAAACCAATGAGGATTATTCCTTCCTGCCTGGAGTGAAAGGCGGATTTCATTCCATTTCGCATCATGCTGAAGAGCCCGTTCGAAAGAAGCAGTATGAAACATGTGTCACTTGGCATGTGGAACAAGTTGCGTATTTTCTGAACAAGCTGAAGAGTTTGGATGAAGGCGGCAAATCGCTGCTGGACAATTCAATGGTCATGTTTGGTTGTGGCATCAAGTGTGGAAATCTGCACCTTGAAGAAAATCTGCCAATCGCTCTAGCCGGTGGCGGCCAGGGTACTTTACGCGGAGGCCGTCGTTTGCGATTCGAAAAGAAAACCCCGCTGTGCAACCTTTACCTCAGCATGCTGCACCGCATGGGTGTGAAGGAAGAATCGTTCGGAGATAGTACAGGACAATTGCAGGGCCTTTCCTGATATGAGACATTTCAGGATTTTATCCATATCGGCAGTGTTAGCGGCAACAGCTTTCGGCCAAGTGACACCTCAAGTAACACCTACGCCACAAGCTCCTAATCCCAATTCACAATACCGACTGGGACCCGATTCCATGCCGCAGGAAGGCGTTCCCAAAGGCGAGATCCGCGGGCCATTTACGTTAC
>JAYWBH010000279.1:0-1888 GCA_043781815.1 Bryobacterales bacterium
CCGCATCGAGAGCAAATTCGCGATCCTCGAAATCGCACCTGGCACACAGGACAGCGACCTGCCTCAGTCAATTCGGCTTTCCTTCCATAAAAAACAGCAGTTCCCGCAAGGCTCGCGACGCTTCGTTCAGCCCCGATGCATCTCCTAATTCAATGGCCACTTCAATCTTCTCGTGAAGGTCAATGGCTTCTTCGCGATCTTCACTATGCATCTTTTCAAGCAGGGCGCGTGAGCGAACTACCAAATCCACCGCTT
This sequence comes from Bryobacterales bacterium, assembly GCA_043781815.1. Classification (GTDB taxonomy): domain Bacteria; phylum Acidobacteriota; class Terriglobia; order Bryobacterales; family Bryobacteraceae; genus JANXSF01. The sequence continues at coordinate 256 of JAYWBH010000279.1, forward strand.
CCGGTTCACCGGGTAAGGGGACGTTGGTTGCCTCAGCCTCCAGCACATCGTCATCCATTGCCCTACCTAAATCTTCAGCCAAATCCTCAACGCCAAATTCCGATTCCCGCGATTTGAACAGCTCTTGCAGACGCTTTTGCCCTGCAGCTATCTCTTCCGCACTCTTTGCCTGAAGAGAATTAGCAATGGTTATTTGTTTAGATTTCCCGGTCTGCTTTTCCGTTGCCGTCACTTCCAACATGCCGTCTAAATCCAAACGCATGCGGCATAAAATATGGTTCGGGCCGGGAACACCGGTGAGGTTCTCAATTCGAAAATCTCCCATAAAGATATTCTTCAAAGCATCTTCATCTTCGCCTTGATATACCTGCATCTCAACTTCGGTTTGGAAAGGATAGCTGGTAACAAATTTCTCAGTGCGAGTTAATGGAAGTGGTGTATTGCGGCGGATGATCGGCTTGTAACAGTGGGGATAAGGATAACCGCCGCGTTCACCAAGAAATGAAACACCAAAGGAATAGGCTGAAACATCCACCAAAACCCGATCCACGTTGCGACCTGCCAAACGGGAAGCCATCACGCCTGCTCCCAGTGCGACACACAAATCAGGATGCACATCCTGACGCGGTTCCAGCCCCGTTTTCATTGCCAGCATTTCGGAAACCAGCGGAGTTCTGGTTGACCCTCCCACCAGCAACAGATCCTGAATATCACCCACGCTTTTACCGGAATCCAGCAGTGCTTTGGAAACGCTGTCCAAGGTGGATTCCACCAGCGATCGAATCATATCCTCATACTCAACGCGGGAGATTTCCATTTCCAAATGCCGCGGCCTGCCCGCTTCTATCAGTGCCTCTTCCCGAATGGTGAAAAAAGGTTCCGTACTCAAGCGCTTCTTGGCCTCTTCCGCCGCCCACCAGAGTCGCGCTTTTGCTGCCGGATATCCGGTGTGAAGATCAATGCCATGCTGCTTTTGAAACTCATTCATCAGGCGTTCTGCCAACAAATCGTCGAAATCGTCTCCGCCTAGCCGATTGTTTCCATGGCTGGCCAGCACCTCGGTGATGTCCCCTTCCACAGTCACCACCGATACGTCGAACGTGCCTCCTCCCAGATCATAAATCAACGCCGTCCGGGGAGCCCCGTCACCGTGACCATAGGCCAGGCTGGCTGCCGTAGGTTCATTCAGAATCCGCACAACTTCCAGTCCAGCAAGAGCACCTGCTTCCCGTGTGGCACTGCGCTGGGCATCAGAAAAGTAGGCTGGCACGGTGATAACAGCTTTTTGCGGACGCTCGCCCAGCGATTGATACGCCCATTCCACTAGTTCACGAAGGATCAGTGCGGAAATTTCTGGCGGGGTAAACGTCCGGTCACCCAGTTGCACCGTTTGCGGTTCGCCCATTAACCGTTTAATACTTCTTACGGTACGTTCCGGATACAATGCCTGTTGATTGCGCGCCGCTTCCCCAACCAGTAACTCGCCTGATGCGGAAAATCCCACACAGGACGGCAATATTTTGCGATCGCCTGGGCCCAGCACCTTCACCTGTCCATCTACAAACGCCGCAATCTCAGAATTCGTTGTCCCCAGATCAATGCCTACGATCAAGTCACTCATTTACTTTTCATC
>JAYWBH010000280.1:0-1883 GCA_043781815.1 Bryobacterales bacterium
TGTGCCTGCCAGCAATCCCAATTTGTTAGGGCATGTCCGTCAGGCAATTGAGAAAACGGACATTCGGCATATGGATGTTGTGGTGCTTGCTGTGAAGTTTTCTAAAGATGAATTGGATACGGATCAAATGTTCAGCGCGGACACGCAAGGTCTGTTTTCAAAAGTAGTTTCGCTTGCGGAAAAAGCTGGGAAACACGTGGAACTGGTGGTCATTCAAAGTCCAAACGTTACCTCTTCCATTGTGGAAACAGCATCGCAGCTTAAGGCATCGACGGTGGTGATGGGCAGTTCCGGTAAGACGTCCATTGATGAACAGGCGAAGTATTTTGGTGATCAATGGGAGAAGCTTGCGGAAAAGATGCCTATGTCTTTACAGATAGTAGACCGCACCAATGGGGAATCCCGTTACTTCAACTTGGGCCCACATCCACCGCGTCTGTGGCCGGAAGATGTGAATTTGTTACATCGACTTTGGCTGCGCATGAGTGATCAGCAGGAAGGCCATAAAGTACATCATCGCGATGTTGTGAGCCTAGCCTTGCGTCGCTTGGAACGCGATGTCGCCAAGGGTGAGGACGTTGGGTCTGAGTTGCAGACTTTGCTGGATCGACCGACGAATTAAGGTAGCGGAGACGTCCTTTAAAACACCGCTCCCTCGCGGTCACGGCTCGGTAGCATCAGTGCGTTACCGCACGGGAGCGGTGTTTTCATCACAGGTTATATTTAAATTACGCTGGGCCTTCCACTCCGATGCGCTTGCAATCGGCGTGGACCATTTCTGAAACAATTTGCTCGAAGGTGCTTTCTGGAAACCAGCCCAAGTGTTTACCAGCTTTTTCAGAGCAGCCAACCAGCGGCGTCTTCTCGCTGGGGCGATAGAAATCAGGATCGACAATCACGTATTTTTCCCAATCCAAACCTACGCTGCGAAACGCCATTTCCACAAAATCGCGAACCGAATGCAGCTTGCCAGTTGCAATGACGTAATCTTCTGGATCCGCTTGTTGCAGCATTAGCCACATGGCGCGGACGTATTCTTTGGCGTAGCCCCAATCACGACGGGCATCCAAGTTGCCGAGTCGTAGTTCATTGGCTTGGCCCGCCAAGATTCTAGCCACGGCATTAGTTATCTTGCGAGTCACAAATTCGCGACCGCGACGGGGCGACTCATGATTAAATAAAATCCCGCTGGACGCGTGCAGCTTATACTGTTCCCGGTAGTTGCGGGTCAATTCAAAGCTGGCAACTTTACTGATTCCGTAAACTGAGCGGGGTCTGAAACGGGTGGTTTCCTTCTGCGGAGATTCTTCAGCATGACCAAACATTTCCGATGACCCAGCCATGTAGAAACGACAATTGGGTACAAGATCCTTGATCGCAGAAAGCAGGAAGTGGGTGCCGTTGATGTTGGTGTTCAGCGTTTGAAATTCGTCGTCGAATTCGTAGCTGACAAAACTTTGGGCGGCAAGGTGATAGCATTCATCGGGCTTCACCGTTGCAATGGTGCGGTAAATAGTGGGGTAACTTTCCAGTGAACCGGGGTGCAGATTCAAGCGATGTCGGCAGTTGACTAAATTTTCACTCCGTTCGCCGGGCGCTTCCATGGCCGCACGACGAACCAGGCCATGCACTTCGTACCCTTTGTCCAGCAACAACTCTGCTAAGTACGAACCGTCTTGCCCGCTGACACCTGTAATGAGTGCTCTTTTTTGAGCCATGAAGTAATTACTTTCCGTTTCCTAATTAGGCTCTTCGGCCCAGCCATCGGCCTAGCCAGCTTTCCAGAAAGCGGCGCTGAAACCCTTGCAGGCTCATCACAGAAAGCCATTCCCGCCAAAAACGAAGAGGATGGAATGGGTTGTACAGAGTGCCGACAAACAAAC
>JAYWBH010000281.1:0-5971 GCA_043781815.1 Bryobacterales bacterium
TCTTTGTCCATGCTTGCTGGTACCACAACATCGAAAAAGCCCACCATCATCTCTTCCCAACTCTGTTCACCCCAGTGGACTTCCGCATCTGGATCAGGGTTGTAGGGATTGTTTGCCGAGTTATCGTAAGTCGCCGTCATCAGAATTCGGGTGCCCTTCGGTAACAAGCGCGGCTTGTCCAAATCGTAACGTAATTGCCAATTGAAGCGATAAGGCTTCACGCTCAATAAAGTCTCCCACTGGCCGGGACGTTCGGCAATGGCGTAGACAAAGCTACTGCCACGGAGATGCATGTGCGGGAACAGGTTCAGCAAGATTGCTTCGTTAGGAAACGATCCACTGACACTCAGATGGTAACTGCGATCTCCTGGTGGAATGGAGATGTTTCCATTGTTCATTTGTAGCGTCAAAATGCGCTGTTTGGGCGCTTCTTTGGCGAAGACTAAGCCTATTTTGGTCTTGTCGGCCACAGCCTTTCCATTGGTCGTATAGTGAACTTGCAACACCAGACTGGACCCAGCCGGGATCTTTTTCCCCATCCCATCAGGCGCAATAAATGGTGGTTGACCCGGCGTGTACACCAGCAGAATGTCCCGAACAGTTTCCGTCTTCGTTCCAAAAGCCACGCCAGGCTTGGCTTCGGCCAGCCATTTCGACCCAGGCTCGCGGATGTAGACCACCGCATGATGAACCACTCCACGAACAGAAGGACGCACCTCCGCCGCAGTTACCCAACAATCTGCGCTGCAAATATTTTCCAGCACAATGTGCTGATACAGAACATCCCCTTTAGCCGGAACCTGGAACGCCTCCTTCATCTCCACTATTTTATTTGGAGGGGTGATGCCCCAACCATCCACCCACTTTGCTTGAGCTGGAACTGGATGCCCTTCCACTGAGCCCCCATCAACCCACTTGCCAATGGTCGCAATCTCTTCGTCACTCAACCGAGGATCATTCTTGAATTTTCCAAAGCGAGGGTCTGCAAACCATGGAGGCATAGTGCGGGCAGTCACTGCCTGGCGAATAGCCTTGGCCCACGGTCGTGCTTCTTTGAATGTGGAAAGAGGCATTGGGCCCACTTCGCCTTTACGATGGCAGCTTTGGCAATGACGTTCCAGAATCGGTTGTACTTCGGCAAAAGTGACCAACGCTGCCAACAATAAAATCATTTGCAGGATACCCGTTTCATTGGAAATTCTTCCGCTGCTGGCTTGCCTTTCAGAACACCTTCCACTTTGGCGAACAGTCCATTCTTACCCGTAGAACGATAAATAATGCGTTGCGGAAAATCGTGAGTTGGGTTTTCAAAAACAACTTCACCTGGCTTTAAGCTGGCCAATGGGAACGTGGTCTTTTCCCCCGCCAGCTTAGTTTGCACGGTCATGCCAAGCTTGCCGTCATCCACGCGAATCATGGCGAACTCAGTAAAGGTTGTGCGATCCCCTTTAACGTTGCGCGCCGTTCCCAGCATGGTACCGGCCACTGGACGCATCCACATTTCCTGATTCAACTGTTCACCAAAGGGCCCTTCCCAACAGCCTGCCATGAAGGACAACTTGTCAATATCGACCGCATCTACATGGGCCACGACATGAGCCACGGCGAATAAGCACATGGAGACCAACCCCGCCATTATAGTTCGCATAGTTAAATTATGACTCGCCATTCGTCATAATAGTTTTCAATGACTGACGAAGAAATAGCGAATTACATTGTCCGCGAACCGCACGGTCGCACTACGCTCAAGAATTTATGTCGTGAGCTGCAAGTGCGCGGTGACGAACGTCAGGCGCTGGAAGCGGCCATTGATCGTTTAGTGGAAAAAGGTCTTCTGATTGAAATGCGTTCTGGCCAATACATGGCCACGCAGAGCAGTCGTGAATTCTCTGTCGGCAAGCTGAGCATGCATCGCGATGGGTTCGGTTTTGTAAAACCTGTAGTGCCAATTCCCAACATGGTGGGCGATATTTTTATCGGTTCGCAAAGTGCCGCCAAAGCCATGCATGGCGATAAGGTGATGGTGCGCGTCAGTCGTGTGGATCGTGATGGCAAGGCCGATGGTGAAATTGTCCGCATTCTGGAACGAGCCTATCGGACAGTGGTGGGTGAATTTCGTGTGCGAAGGCGCGGCAACTTCGTCAAGCCTCACGATGAACGGATTAAGCAGTGGGTCTACATTCCTGATGGCTACGAAATTCCGCCCCAAGGTGCCGAGGTGGATCGCATTGGAAAGATCGCGGCTAGTCCTAAATCTGTTGAGGAAATGGATGGTCTGATTGTAAATGTGGAAGTGCTGGAGTACCCCGCAGAAGGCGAAGACGCAGTTGGCCGCATCATTGAAATTCTAGGTAAGGAAGATGACTTCGGTGTTGATGTTGAGATCATGATTCGCAAGCATCAGATCCCCCACCGCTTTCCAGATGAGGTTCTGCAACAGGCACGATCTATGCCCACAGAAGTTTCTGCGGTGGAATGTATGGGTCGGGTGGACTACCGCGAACTGGACATTGTCACCATTGATGGCGAAACTGCCCGCGATTTTGACGATGCCATTTATGCAGAGCTCTTACCCAACGGAAATTTCCAATTGCAAGTGCATATTGCCGACGTCGGCCATTACGTTGAACCGCACACTCCCTTGGATATTGAGGCCGCCCTGCGCGGCACCAGCGTCTATTTTCCAGATAGAGCCGTGCCCATGTTGCCCATTGAACTATCCACTGAAATCTGTTCTTTGAAGCCGCATGTGGATCGGCTGGTGGTTTCCATGATTATGGAAATTGATCATCAGGGCGATATTTTGGGGCAGCAATTCCACCGTGGAGTGATCCGGTCTGCCGAACGGATGACCTATACGAATGTTCAAAAACTATACGATGGCGACGCTGAGCAGAAGGAACGCTATAGCCGCTTGTTGCCCCGATTTGATTTGATGAAGGAACTGGCTGAGATTTTATTGCGACACAGGCAGAAGCGCGGTTCCATTGATTTTGATCTGCCTGAGCCAATCATCGAATTGGATGAATTAGGACAAATGGTTTCAGTGCAGCGATCCCCTCGGCTGTTCTCGCAACGGTTGATTGAAGAGTTCATGTTGGCCGCGAATCAAGCCGTAGCAAGCGAACTACAATCAAAGCTTTCCTTTGCCATGTATCGAATTCACGAATTACCCGATTCCAAACGAGTGGCCGCGTTTGAAGAAATTGCCGCGCACTTCGGCTATTCGTTAACTCGCGGGGCATTGCCCATTCAACGTTATTCCATGGTGGATAAAAAACGTGATGGTCGCAAAGTGCGCCGCGATGTTGAACTGGTAAACAAAGATATTGGCATTACTTCAAAGGATTACCAGAAGTTGATTCGCAAGTTGGAAGGTAAACCTGAGGAGCGCATTTTGAATTACCTGATGCTGCGTTCTTTGCGGCAAGCCCGCTATAGTGCATCGAACGAAGGCCACTTTGCCTTGGCCATGGACCACTACACTCACTTCACTTCGCCCATTCGCCGGTATCCTGATTTGATTGTGCATCGGCTCTTATTGGGCGCAAAGTACTCCGATCAGGAGTTGAAAGAAATCGCCGATGACACGTCGTTCACTGAGCGTCGTTCCGCCGATGCCGAGCGGGAATTGATTGAGTGGAAAAAGATCAAGTTTATGATCCAGTATGTGGGCGAAACGTTCCATGCACTGATCACCAACACAACCAAGTACGGCTTCTTTGTGGAACTGGAAGAACTGTTTGTGGAAGGGTTGGTGCCCATGGATTCCCTGCACGATGACAAATATTTCTATCAGGAAACTGTGAGGCGGATTGTTGGGCAGCGCACTCGTCGGGAGTTCGCCATTGGCGACAAAGTTCTGGTGCTGTTGGACCGCGTAAATAGTACGGACAAGAAGCTGGAATTTTCCTGGATTGACGAAACGGCCAGCAAACCGAAGAAGAAGAAAAAGAAATAGTATTGCGCCAACAAAGCAAGTCGCGGGAAAATGAAAGGAATGGTTCTTACCGATACAAATCTTCCTGGGATCCCGCTGCACGCCAAGGGCAAAGTTCGCGACGTTTATGAAGTTGGTTCAGACCGACTGTTGATCATTGCTACGGACCGCATTTCCGCCTTCGATTACATTTTGGCATCGGGCATTCCTGACAAAGGACGTGTGCTGACAGCCATGTCTCTATTCTGGTTCAAGTTTTTGGAAGACGTGACTCCCAACCATTTGATAACAGCTAATGTAGACGAGTACCCTGCGAACTTACATCCGTTTCGGGATCAGTTAGAAGGCCGATCCATGTTAGTGCATCGCGCCAAAATGGTGGATGTGGAATGTGTAGCGCGAGGTTATATTTCCGGATCGGGATGGAAGGATTACAAGAGTACCGGAGCGATTTGCGGAATCGCATTGCCCACCGGATTGAAAGAAAGCGACCGGTTACCGGAACCCATTTTTACACCAGCGACCAAGGCGCAGACCGGTCATGATGAAAATGTTTCATTCGATACTGTTGCGGCGCACGTTGGTGTTGAATTGACAAACAAGCTGCGTGATTTGACATTAGCCATCTATCGCAAAGCAGCCGATTTTTCATGGTCAAAAGGAATTATTCTGGCCGATACCAAATTTGAATTTGGCTTTGTTGGCGGTGAGTTGATTCTGGGTGACGAAGTGTTGACTCCAGATTCTTCCAGGTTCTGGCCACGGGCGACCTATGCTCCAGGCGGTGCCCAACCGTCATACGATAAGCAGTTTGTACGGGACTATCTGGAACGCATCCAGTGGAGCAAACGGCCACCAGCTCCACCGCTTCCTGCTGAAATCGCACTTCGCACCAGCGAAAAATATAAGACTGCCTATCGTGAACTTACGGGGATGACTATATGAATTGGTTGGACGTAATTTTAGGAATCATCATCGTATCCTCGCTGATGAGCGGTGTCCGAAAAGGGATGATCCGCATGGGCATCGGCCTGGTAGCGATGGTGCTGGCCCTGGTGTTGGCATTCTGGACGTACAACAATGCTGGTGCATTCTTCGCTGATTGGACCAGCACGCCGATGGTGGCAAACTTGCTTGGGTTCTTCCTAGTGTTTTTCGGAACCATGATCGCCGGATCTATCCTATCTATGGTCCTCACGCGCATTTTCAAATGGATGGGATTGAGTTGGCTGGATCGTATTTTGGGTGGCTTGTTTGGTGGAATTCGCGGTGCCATCATCGCCACTATTGTACTGATGGCATTTACAGCGCTGGCTCCGGGCAATCCGCCGAAGCTGGTTGGCGAATCGATGGTGGCCCCCTATTTAATGGATTTCGCTGAGGTAATCAGCTCCATTGCCCCGACGGAACTTCGCAGTAAATTTCTGGATGCTTATGGCAAAGTGAAAAAAGAATATTGGGATCCCGTGCAAAAAACGTTGGGCAATCGTAAGTTAGAAAAGGTTCAACAGTAGATGCTTTCCTTGAAGACGCGCCTATTGATTTTCGACCTGGACGGAACGCTGGTTGACTCCAAAGTCGACTTAATCAATTCTGTGAATGCCACGAGGCTGCACGCTGGTCTGACTGTTTTGCCGGATGCATTGATTAGTGGCTACATTGGCCGCGGGGCTCCTGCATTGATTCGTAGTGCGATGGGCGAAGAGGCTGCGCAACAAGATGTGGATAACGCACTGGATTATTTCCTGGGCTACTATCGCGAACACATGCTGGATGAAACGCGGCTGTATCCAGGCGTCGCAGAATCACTGGATAAGTTTCACGCCAGCGGCATGCCTATGGCGATACTGACCAATAAACCAGTGAAGTTCAGCCAGTTGATGATGGATCGTTTAAATCTTTCTGGCCACTTTGTGAAAATTTATGGTGGCAACAGTTTCGATCAGAAAAAGCCGCACCCCATTGGGATTGAGACGCTGCTGGCCGAGACTGGATTTCGACAAAACGAAGCGTTGATGATTGGCGATTCCA
>JAYWBH010000282.1:0-5971 GCA_043781815.1 Bryobacterales bacterium
CATGTTCGATACGCGCTCCAAAATTATTTCCCCTGCGGACTTTTTGTCTTATGCCGAAGCTCACCCAGATCATATAATCGTGTGCGGATATTTTGATCCCATCTGGGCTCCCCATGCCCAATCGCTGACCGACCTTGCCTCAGACGGAAAGCTATTGGTGATTGTTGAGCCCCTTGAATCACCGCTGCTCACTAGTCAGGCCAGGGCGGAATTAGTCGCTTCGTTTGGAATCACCGAACGGGTAACTATCGCCCAGGATGCTTCGCTAAGACAATCGCTTGGATTGCGATGCATCGATGAAAGATTTGGAGACCAGCAACGCTATCAAGACCTGGCCGCCCACGTTCGTAAACGGAATAATGTCTAAGGGCATTCGCGTTCTAGTCATTCGATTGGGGGCCATGGGTGATATCTTCCATGCCATGCCCGCCGTAGCCAGTCTGCGCCGAGGGTTGCCCAATGCCCACATATCCTGGATCGTAGAATCGAAATGGAAGCCCTTGCTGGAAGGGTGCCCATTCATAGATGAAGTACTCACTTTCGATAGATCCCATTTGGTTCAGTCATGGAGAAGTCTCAGCGATCAGCCGTTCGATATGGCCGTCGATTTCCAAGGGCTGATAAAGTCGGGTGCAATCGCCCTTGGTTCTGGTGCGCCTAAAGTAGTTGGATACCAGCGCGACCAGTTGCGCGAAAGCTATGCTGGTTTGTTCTATACGGAATGCCCCGCAACGAATTCTATTCACATGGTGGATAAACATCGCGATCTGGCAAAGGCAGTTGGCGGTGCCCACTCGCCTGCTGAATTCTATCTGCCGCAAGGTCAACAGGAAGGTGAATTACCAGATGAGCCGTTTGTGTTAAGTTGCCCACAAGCCGGTTGGGGTGCCAAGCAATGGCCAGCCAGTTACTATGGTGAGCTGGCGATACTGTTGCAAAAGGAGCTGGGGTTGAAATTGGTGTTGAATGGACCGCCAGGGTCGGACGCTACTCATCATTCTGGTTTGGCAGGTTTGATTTGGGCCACGCGACGCGCCTATGCGGTGATTGGATTGGATAGTGGACCAATGCACATGGCCGCAGCCATTGGGAAACCGGGAGTGGCAATTTTCGGACCCACCGACCCCGCTCGCAATGGACCTTATGGTGGAACCATATCCGTGCTCCGCACAGCAGATGCGCAAACCACCTACAAGCGTCGTCAATTGGAAGATAATGCAATGAAAGCGATTGATCCGCGCATGGTGATGGACGAATTGAAACGATGTCTGGCAACCTATTCCCAAAATTCTACGCCGACGCAGTAGCACGCTGGCGCGTACCCAGTGGCTTTCTGTTACTGGCAGCATTCTTATGGTTTGCACGTCCAACCTGGGAATCCATTGCACTTGGAACCCCTCTGGCTCTGGGCGGTCTATGGCTTAGAGGTTGGGCCGCCGGTCATTTGGAAAAGAACGAAAAAGTGGTTTCCAGCGGACCCTACAAGTACCTCAGAAATCCGCTGTATGCGGGAACGTTGCTGGTTGCTTCAGGGCTAACCTTGGCCTCTTGCCAGTGGGCCTTGGCGGTATTGTTTGGGGCCGTGTTTCTGTGCGTCTATTGGCCCCGCATGGAACTGGAAGATCAGCATTTGCGCAATCTTTTCGTTGACTATCCTGCTTACGCGCAGCAAGTCCCATTGTTATGGCCTCGCTGGCCAGGACTTACTTCGCCCGGTGTATTTCAATGGTCGTTGTATCTGCGCAATGAGGAATACAATGCGTTGGGTGCGTTCTTAATTGCCATGGGATTTCTTGCCTGGCGGGCAGCCACCAGGCACGGTTTGTAACTGAACTTTAATGTCCGTTACCACCACCGAATCCACTTACTGCAATTTGATCCGTAAAATACAAGTGAGTTGCTCCACTTACTGTTTCAAAAGTTTCTTCAGCTACTAGTAATGAACACGGCGGGGCCGGAGTGGTTGTAGTCGATGCCGGTCTAGTTACTGAGATTACCGTCCGAATTAGTCCGTGTGGTCCGGTTAGACCTGCACCTGAAAAAGGCAGACTGACCGCTGTTGTTTGTTGCGTGGCGATCTTAAACGTCGTGGCTACGCCGATTGTGGCTCCAGCGGCGTTCAGAAACGATACGCTTCCATCACAGGATGCCACTGTTCCTGCAGTGGATGCGGCGGCGATATTGGTTAGGTAGACCCTAGCTGTTTCGGTAGTTCCCAAGCCAAGTGGCGGCAGAGATGTTACTCGAGTTGTGGGGGTGGACTGTCCAACTGCAGACAGAGCAGAAAAAGTGGCGGTAGCAATTAACATCAAAGATTGTGAATGTTTCATATTTAGCCTTGTGAGTTATGTTACTTTGACAGCTCATTGAGCGTCATAGCCAGTGACGCTCCGCGTGAGTCGCACGTTGCGCCACTGTAACTGCTTTTTACTCTCTTTTACCAAATCTTGACGTTCATTACTTTGAACTTAGTTGTAGTTACAACCTCAGTAAGTTCTACTTCAACCCAGGAGGTGCTACCCGACGTTTGGTCGCCTGCTCAAAGGCATAACCAATCCGGATCAACGTCGGTTCACTGCATGCCATTCCAGTAAAACTGACACCCAGCGGGGCCGGTTTCGCCTCAAACCCTTCTGGATATGGGGTGCGCCCAACATTAGGAATTGTTCCGAAAGGTACCATCACCGTGGGATACCCAGGCTTGGCAGCAATGGAAGCACCGTTACCGCCAGGGAACAGGATCGCGTCCAAGTTGTTCGCCTTCATCAACTCGTCAATGCCGTGAGTCGCACTCAGACGGATATCTTTTGCCCGATCCGCTTCATATCGCGCCTTGTCCGCCGCCAAATCCATTTCATCCGAAACATCCAGCAGTGATTGTCCATACTTGATGGAGCCCGCCTTGGCATGGGCCGTGTTCCATTCGCGCAGCGCGGTCAAAGACTTTACTGGAGCCGTGGTTCCCAGCGACTGCAACCATAAATTAAAGTCCCGCTTCATACCGTACTTGAAAACCACTGAGCAATCTTCATCTTTACCTTTCGCTGCGGTGCAGGTGCTCCAGGATGAAAAGTTGTCTGCCGGATTGGGGTCCACAATGCTGGGAATATCGGCAGGGTCAACAATCACTGCGCCTTGCTGCTTCAATATCTCAATGGCCTCGGCCATGACTTTTGCACTGGCTTCATCCAAGCCTCCACGTGGCTCCTTACCGTCGGGTTGTGGAACTTTGTCGTAGAACGATGCCCGGGGAATCCCGATTCTTGCTCCTTTCAATCCGGTCTTGATGAGGAACTTTGTATAGTCGCGATTCGGCGGTGGAGGGCAACGATTCGTGGCAGAATCGTTGGGGTCTGGCTGCGCACTTTCAAGGGCACCCAATAAAATAGCAGCACCGGCAACAGAGGTCGCCATTGGTCCAGGGGTATCTTGATCGGCAGTGATGGGGATCACACCGTAGCGGCTGACACGGCCCACCGTCGGTTTAATTGCTGCCAGCATATTCTGATTCGCAGGACTAAGGATAGAACCGGAAGTTTCTGTCCCCACATTGGCAGCCCAGAAACTTGCCGCAGTACCGATGCCAGAACTGGATCCACCGGTTGCCAATACAGGACGTCCATCGGAAGATTCGCGCGGGTCACGCCGTGGATCATAAGGATTGAAGCCAAATCCACCCAGACCGTTATAGTTAGTGGGCATGGGTGTAGGCGCGCCAGCCACCCAATTGGCCAGCTCTGTCATGCCGGTTTTAGCAATGATAATGGCACCGGCATCTCGCAAATTCTTAGTGATGGTGGCTTCATAAGGCGGAGTATATCCGGCAAAGGCCAGCGCCCCGCCCGTGGTTGGCATGTTGGTGGTATGAATGTTGTCTTTCAACGCAATAGGAATGCCGTGCAGCGGACCTCTCAGCTTTCCTTGCGCCCGTTCCCGATCCAATTGATCCGCTTCCTCAAGTGCCTTCGGATTAACGTGCAGCGTAGCGTTTAGCTTGTCTTCATAGGTGGCAATACGGATCAGGTACTGCTCTACAAGCTGGCGGGAAGTCACTCGCTTCAGCTTCAAAGCCTCTTGTAATTGCGGAATAGTGGCTTCGTAAACAGTAAAGGTGGTTGTCTTCTTGCGGGCTTGAGAGAATGCACTTGCGGCGCATAGTAACGCAAGAAATAAACACTTTGATCGCATACAAAATTGTAGCAACATGTCACATATACATGCCGCCATTGACATCTAAAACGTGTCCCGTGATGTAGCCCGCCTCTTCACTGGCCAGGAACTTCACAGCCGCCGCAATGTCCTCCGCCTTACCCAGACGCTTCAAGGGGATTTGCTCTAGCATTTTCGCCTTCAGTTCTTCACTCAAACCCGCAGTCATATCTGTGTCGATAAAACCAGGCGCTATCGCATTCACCGTGATATTCCTGCTGGCGATCTCCCGGGCAATGGATTTCGTCAATCCAATCAATCCCGCTTTCGACGCCACATAGTTCGATTGCCCTGCGTTACCCATTTCGCCAACAACCGAGGCCATGTTGATGATGCGGCCCCAGCGTTCCTTCATCATTCCCTGCATTACTGCTTGCATGGCCACAAACGCACCGGTCAGGTTGGTTTGCAGTACGGAATTCCAATCCTCAGCTTTCATTCGAAGAGCCAATCCATCTTTTGTGATGGCTGCGTTGTTGACAAGAATATGGATAGGCCCCCACTCTTTTTGCGCCTCGGCCACAGCTCCCCGAATCGAATCTGGTGAGGACATATCAATCAAAACCGCTTTCGCTTCGCCTCCGGCAGCCTTGATCTCAGCAGCCACTTCTTCCAGTTTGTCCAGGGAACGTGCGGCCAAGACAACGCGCATGCCAGTGCGGGCTAACTCCAGTGCACAAACACGGCCAATGCCGCGGCTGGCTCCGGTAATCATTGCGGTACGGTTTATCATATTAGTTCCATCATATGGCATATAACGATTTACGCGAATTCATTGCAGCACTTGAAAAAAACGGGGAATTGAAGCGCATCCCTTTTGAGGTGGACCCTTATTTGGAGATGACGGCATTTGCTGATAGAAGCGTTAAAACCAACGGTCCCGCGTTGCTGTTTGAAAAACCGAAGGGTTATAAAATGCCGGTCCTGGTGAACTCCATGGCCAGTATCAAACGCATGCAATTGGCTTTGCAGGTGGAAAATGTCGATCAGATTGCTGCCCGCATCACCGAATACCTGCAAATGAAGATGCCTGAAGGCATTATGGGCAAGCTGAAAATGCTTCCAATGTTGGCGGAGATGGGCAACTTTTTTCCGAAGATTGTTTCCGGTGGTCCTTGTAAGGAAGTTGTTGAGCGAGATAATTTTTCGTTGAAAGATATTCCCGTGCTTCACTGTTGGCCTGAAGATGGCGGCCCCTTCATTACTTTGCCGTTAGTGTTTTCAAAGAATCCCGAAACGGGCAAGCGAAATTGCGGTATGTATCGCATGCAGGTTTACGATGAACGAACCACGGGCATGCATTGGCAGACCCATAAACAAGGTGCCGATCACTATCGTCGATTACTGCAGGAAGGCAAACGCAAGCGCATGGATATCGCGGTGGCCATTGGCGCTGATCCGGCGGTGATGTATTCGGCTATCCTGCCATTGCCTCCGGAACTGGACGAAATGATGATCGCCGGCTTTCTGCGCGGCAAACCGGTGGAAATGGTCAAGTGTGAAACAGTGGATATTGAAGTGCCAGCGAATGCCGAAATCGTCCTGGAAGGTTACGTGGAACTGGGCGAAATGCGCACAGAAGGACCATTTGGCGACCACACGGGCTTCTATTCTTTGGCCGATGAGTACCCTGTGTTTCATGTAACGTGCGTTACCCGTCGCAAAAATCCAATTTACGTCACCACCGTTGTTGGGCCGCCGCCCATGGAAGACTTCTACATGGGGAAATCCATTGAACGAATTTTTCTTCCATTGATGCGCC
>JAYWBH010000283.1:0-5969 GCA_043781815.1 Bryobacterales bacterium
GGAATTCGGAAAATTGTCGTTCATGAACTGAAAGACGACACATTTTACGCATTGATCTGGCTGGAAAAAGATGGGTTATTGATGAGTGTCGATTCCCGCCCTAGCGATGCGTTGGCCTTGGCCCTTCGACTCGATTGCCCCATTTTCGTGGACGAACAGGTGATCAAGAATTCCAAGTCCTCCGTTAGTGTGAATGAAAAAGTAACCAGCGAAGAGCTTCGAAAGTGGCTGGAAGGTTTGAATGACGAAGACCTTGGCCGTTACAAAATGTAATGAATCCTGACCTTTTGAAAAAGTTGGAGCGCCTGTCCGCCGCAGGGATCGAGTTGGTGCCTTTTGACGCAATCAGCAACCACTACGTGTTAGCGCGCGATGGGTGCGTATCATTGGTTGAAAAGCGTCAACGAGATTTCGGCAAAGTAGGCGCACCGGGCATTATGACGGAAAAAGGATTCGCCTGTTTAGTGTGGCGCGATGCGTTAGGATTTTTTGTCGCCAAAGGTTTTGAACAGCAAGCCACTGCCGAGCAAATTGTCAGTTTAAGAAAGTTCAGCGCTGATTTGAATCAGGCGCTGCATCAATAAGTTTTCGATAGAGTTCCCGTTGCGATAGGGCAATCGTGTCCCAACTATAATTCGCTTCCACCGTCCTGCGTGCCTGCTGCTCCATAGCCTTTCTCTTTACTGGATCCATCAGCAACACCCGAATCGCATCTGCCATGGCCACGCCAGTTGCCGCCACTAAAACATCCTGGCCATCGGTAAGATCCAGCCCATTGATTCCAGCGGGCGTTGCCACCACTGCCTTGGCCATTGCCATCGCTTCCATAATCTTGATATTCGTTCCAGCAGAGGCTATCAGCGGGGCAATTACCACCGTTGCTTTTCGATACGCCGGTCGGACATCACTCACAAAGTCCTCAACCTCAACCCCCGGTAACGATAAATCCAGTTGTACTCGGGAACGGTACAGCTCCATAAAATATTCATGACGAGAGCCCGCAATAATGTGCAATTCCGGTTGCAGATCGGCCAAATGCGGCCATACTTCGCGCAGGAAAAACTCCACCGCCATTAAATTCGGAAGATGCGCAAACGACCCAATAAACAATAATCGGGCAGGCCCTGGGTCTTCCCTCGAAGCCTGAAAACGCTCCAGGTCAACACCATTCGCAATCGTCACTGCTTGTAACCTGGAAGAAACCGCAACCGTAGCCCGATCCTTGTCCGACATTGTAACCACAGCATCCACTTGCTGCCATGCCGCAGTTTCGAACTGAATCCACATGTCCCGCTGCAACCGTGTTTCCCAATCTTCGCTGTCTTGCAATAGCTGTTCGTAAAGGTCTAGCGTAATGTCATGTTCAACCAGAATTGTTTTTGCAGGTCTGCAAACATTGGCGTATTGAGCCATCTGTGTGAACTCAAGCTGCACAATTCCTGGTTGCCATTTCCGAATCGTCTGTCGTAGCGCCTGCCCAAAAGCATCTGAGGAAAATTCCTCCACCACCTGCGGACGTCCTGGCCGGAACGGAACCAAATGTGACCCCACCCGCTTCACTAAAACTATCTCCACAAACAGTTCTCTTAATTCCACCGGCGGCTGGGTCAGCTCATCCGTGAATACCACCAGCACTTGATCGAAATCCAATGCCGCGCCGCGCATCAAATTGAACATCCGCACAGCCCCGCCATGCGACAAAGGGAAGGGAAGGTACGGCGACGCCACTAAGACTCGCGGCTTGCCCGTGGCCCGCTTGCCTGGAAACACCGCCACCTCACCACTGACCAATGCCAGAAACGGATCGCCCTTGTGCGATGGTTTCACCCAGAAAGGAGCCCGCCATGCTTTCCCCAGTGCAACCGATGCCGCCTTCACTGGCTCCATTCTGGCCGCCTGATGATTCAGCCGCGCTACCGCTTCTTTCCAAAGTTCTGGGAACTCGTCGCTTGAAGTTGCCCCGGCTACAAACTTCAAATAGTTTTGCTCCACCAACAGGTCAATCTGTTCCGGCTGGAAAAGTTTGGAGCTGGTCTGCCGATGGAAATGCAACACGCGGGCCTTGGCTGCAAACACTGTCGGCCAGCCCCTTTGCCATGCACGAAATCCCAAATCAAGGTCTTCCACATAGGCAGGTTGATACTGATCGCCAAAGCATCCCAGCGCTCTCAACTTGGCCGTATCGTAGAGTGTGCAGCCGCCGCTGCCATAAAGAACGTAACTGCCATCTTCCCCTTCCACAGGCATATCACAGCGAACCGGGAAGTCATCGACGACCCGAAGATTTGGCGGCACACGCACCGCTTTACCTGTTTCCTGACGACGCTCCCCTTCAGGGAAAAAGATCTGCGCAGTAGCCCCAAACAGATCCGGCACATGGTCAAAGGCACGTCGCAATTCGTCTATAAAGCCAGGCTCCACAACCATGTCGTTATTGAGCATTAGCAGATGCGCATATTTTGCAACTTCGATCCCTAAGTTGGATGCGCGCCCAAAACCCAGCATTTCCCGTTCCACAATCACTCGTACTGTTGGGTATGTGTCTTTCAACCATTGCGCTGTGCCGTCTGTCGAACCGTTATCGGATACGATCACTTCACCGTTCAATGGAATTTGTGACAATAGCCCCGGCAACAAAGTCTGCAATAAATGAAGACCATTGTGGGACGGAATCACAATACTCACGCCTTCTTCCAACCTCGTCAAAGGTCCATCAACAGCGTCCGCCTGCAGTGACTTCCGAAGCTGGGCAACAACGCCCCCAAGCCTCGCCGCCATTGCCGCCATCGGTCTACCAAAAGCCATCGGATGCGCCAGCCGCCACAACAATGTGTACGTTCCCGACCCCGGCATGCTCTGGCTCACCACCAGATTTCGCGACCTCCACAGCAGGTGTCGAATAATGGTGGGAAATGAGCGCGGGCGAATCATCCAATGATTCATGCTGTCGTTGAACGCCACTACTTTCAAGGGCCAGTTTCGCCACGCTATCCAGCGCATTGCCCAATACGGCATTTGCGGTTGCAGAATGATGCCCGCCAGAACCACTTTGCGATTGGCCACCGCAGAGCGCACCCGTGCCTGATTCAATGAATACGGTCGTTTGGGAATGTAAGGGATCCAGCGGTAACCAACAGGCGGAGCAAATTCGCTGACAACCATCAGCTCAACATTGGGAAGCAACCGTGACATCTCCTCCAGAAAGCCTGGAATCAAATCGTCACTGCCAGAAGCGAACGCGAGCTTGACGGCTTTGTTCAAATCAAATCCGTAAGCTCGCCGACATCTCCTCCGTTCTGATACATTTGAGCCATGTAGATTGCCTGCATAGCAAATGCTGTGGAAACAGGGTTCACCATCGGCATCATGGCCCCTTCACGCTTGCCGAACCCAAACCCTCCGCTGACTTCCTTACGGTCACTCACATATTGATAGCCGGTCAGCCTTTCCACCGCAGCACCACCAGAGGCTCCTACTTTTCCACAAAGCACCCTCAATCGCAGCAACTGCCCACAGACATCGGAACGTTCAAATTTGGGCGCAATACGGTCCAGCAATGTCGAAGTCTTTTCAATCCCATTCACCAGGACCTGCATATGCTCGGGCCTTTTCAGCAGCGCTTCCAAAAAATAGCCATAAGCATGCAACCGATTCATCACTTCTTCATCATCATCGCTCCCTGGCAAAAACTGCGATTCATTTGCCAGCGCTTGCTGCATTGCGTCGTCAAACCAACCTTTAAGAACAGGGTCGCTGGTCAGTTCGCCCACTTCCACCCAAGCCAACGCTGCTTTCAGTTGGAAACAACCCGGTTCCTGCGACCACTTTTTTTGATGAGGCAATGGTTTGAAATGCGGGAACAAAATTATCGGATGCCACTTGCCATCCTCACCTCGAAATTGCCGCATCCCATAAGCGCAAGCAGTGGCCACATCCAGCAGAATCTGTCGCTTGTTGATTCTCCAAAGCGCCAATAACCCACGGATGATAATGCCGCAATCAAAGAAATAAGCTGGCGGCAAAGGATAGGCAACTTCAAATGAAAACAATCCATACTCCGGATGCCAGGCTTCTTTCACCAGAAATTCGGCTGCTCTTTCCGCGCCATCCAAATATTTCTGTTCGCCCGTTACCTGATGCAACCAACACAAAGCGCTCACGGCATAGCCGGTGATCTCTGTAGAAATAGGCAGGTTGCCCGAATCCATGCGATAGTATCGGGCAACCCCTCCGTCAGCATTCAGGATTCCTGAAGTAAGGAACCAGTTGCCAGCATTGGCCAGCAGTTGGGAGCAGGGAAGAGACGAAGCAGATGGTGGCACGCAGAATCCAATAGTGTAGCATTGCCAGGAAGACACTATAACCCTTAGAGTTTACACACCTTTCGGAAACCTTAGAGTTGCCCATCGCGTACATTTTACTAGACCCAAATGAAGTTGTTTTTCGCGTCGCGGGAACCACTTCGGCTTGCTATACTATTTATTTCGCCAAACCCAAGATGATGAAGGTACTTCTCTGTTTTCTCGCGGCCGTTTCAATTGCGCCTGCCCAAGATTTGTTTCCTGGCCAAGCTGCCCGGTTGGTGATTGGTCAACGCACCTTTACTGCCCAATTTTCCGGTGCTGACTTTAACCTGCTCGGCGGAGCCAGCGGTGTAGCCTACGCCAACGGCATGCTATTTGTCGCCGATTCCAATCGCTTTGGCGCAGCCCCTATCAATCATCGAGTTCTTATTTACAGAAACTTCAGCAAAGATCTACCACCCGTTGCCAAAGAATTCAAAGTGGACGATACGATTCGTTGCCCAGCCTGTGTTGGGAATGCTGATGTGGTGCTGGGTCAAGTGGATTTCGTCACCGCTAACCTCACCCTTCTTCCCAAACAAAACACGCTGCGTCTGCCTACCGCAGTGGCCAGTGACGGTCAACGATTGGTGGTTGCCGATACGGACAATAACCGCGTTCTTATCTGGAACTCCATCCCCACTTCCAACCAAGCCCCTGCCGATGTCGTTATCGGCCAAACGGATTTCACCAAAGGCACAGCAGTTCGTCCGCCGAACAACAAGAGTCTTCTTGGACCACAAGGCGTCTGGATTCAATCTGGCAAGCTCTACATCGCCGATACCCAAAATCATCGTGTTTTGATTTTTAACAATATCCCCACTTCTAACAATGCTGCTGCCGATGTTGTCCTGGGGCAGAAAGATTTTAATTCAGCCGTAGAACTGGATCTGGTGAAGGCCACTGTCGACCCGCAAAATAACAATCTACTGAATCCGGTTTCTGTAACCAGCGATGGCGTCCGGTTGTATGTTTCCGACCTTGGCTTCAACCGAGTGTTGATCTGGAATTCAATCCCCACCTCAAATACCAAAGCTGCTGACGTTGTAGTCGGCCAGCCGGATTTCATTTCAGCAATCGCCAACAATGTAGTAAACATGTGCCCTTCCAACGGCGTGGATGTCAATAGCAAGCCTACTTATCCCACCGTGTGCAGTTCCACTTTGCAGTATCCCCGTTTCGCCTTATCCGATGGCAAACGCCTGTTTATCGCCGATGGCGGAAATGATCGCGTCCTGGTTTACAACACGATTCCCACCACCAATGCGGCCGCGCCGGATATTATCCTGGGGCAGTTGACCGACGATATCAATCGCGTATCCGACGTATCTTTTCCTCAGTTGCGCGCCTCCAGTGATCAACTCCGCACGCCCAGTTCACTAGCTTGGGATGGCACCAATCTGTTCGTCAGCGACCCTTTCAATCGCCGCATTATGGTCTTCTCTTTGGCTGACAAAGGTCTGGTTTATAACGCCGTTCGCAACTCAGCCAGTGTCGATGTCTTCGCCCAGGGAACAATCATTTTCGCCGGAACCGTCCGTGAAAATGACGAAGTCACCGTTACCATCAACGCCAAAGATTATAAATACAAACTGAAGAAAGATGACAAGGTAGAAACAGCCGTCC
>JAYWBH010000284.1:0-5964 GCA_043781815.1 Bryobacterales bacterium
CCCATAGAATTGCGAGCGATGTACACAGCGGTTCCATCCACCATGGCGACGTCCGGGGATCCGTTGCGGTCGAAATCACCTACAGCGAACCATTTGCCACCAATGAACATATTCAACCCCCAATCAATGGGTCCGCCCCACGGAGCAGGTCCGCCATTTTGATTGTCATTAGCACCCCAAACGGTGACAAAATCAGGACGTCCGTCGCCGTTAAAATCGGCGCTAACGAACTGATTCACAGGATAGGTGCCGAAAATGGGTCCAAAGTTTCCACCAAAGATAAATGTTCCGTCACCATTGCCGGTGTAGGTGTAGACGATGGGTCCACTCCGAGTTCTGCCTCCGGTTAGCATGGTTAAATCCATTTTCCCGTCGCCATTTCCATCCACCGCGACGCCCCAATAGGCGGGACCAGGAACCACTTGGCCGTCGACGAACGTCCCGTCGCCATTGCCTAATTTAATCTGACTGCTGCTGAATACAAACAGGTCTCGTTTTCCATCGCCATTGAAATCCGCCGCAAGTGAGCCGTAGCCACCAGCAGGCGCGGAAGAACCCAGGGCAAACGTACCATCGGCACGCCCCAGCATGATGGCCAGGTTGTAGGTCGCAATTTGGTTAATGGCAGACACCGACGTTAACGTGGAAATGGCCAGGTCCATCTTGCCATCATTGTTAAAATCGGCTGCGGTCAAATAGCTGACGGCGAGACCACCAGCCGCAATATCGGCAGCTTGTCGAAAGGTGCCGTCGCCGTTGCCGAGGTATATGGACACCGTATTCTGGCCAGAAAGGAACGCCACAGTCGCTACTGCAAGATCCTGATTACCGTCTCCGTTAAAATCACCGGTGACGATGCTGGTGGGGTTTCCGGCTCCGATCGAACGCGGAGTCTGAAATGTGCCGTCGCCGTTGCCAAGCAGCAGGCTAACACCACCTGCGGTTCCGTTGGCGGTAACCAGATCTGGCGATCCGTCATTGTTTACGTCCACCACGGCCACCATGACTGCGCCTGGGACCGGATATCGGACCGCCTTTAAGAAACTGGGCACGCTACCCGGCGGTAGAAATCCTTGCGTGGCAGCACTTGCCGTCACTGCCATAGCTAGCGTGCACAAATATAATTGTTTGGTCATAGACATTCCCTTTTTTTGGTTTACTACCGGACCCCCGCCATAGAAGATGGGGATTGCGGTTAGCTGTGAGCACCCCTTTAAGGAGCACTCAACAACTAGGACACGCGCCGGAACGTTGCGGAACAGAAATTTATGGGATTTTTGAAATGTTACTGAAAAAAGCTTCGAACCAAACCGGGTTTCTTCTCCCAGACAATGGCTGAAAAGCAATTCTCTGTGCGGAAGCCTAACCGTTCGTAGAAATTGACTGCAATCTTGTTCTTAGTGGTAACCGTTAGCGACACTTGCCGGGCCCCGGCTTGCCCCAATGCATCAATCGACCGACGCAGCAGTTCATAGCCAAGCCCGGTGCTGCGGAAACGGGGAGTGACGCAAAGTTGGGTGATATGGCCGGAATCGGCTGATACGTTGCTGGCGAAAGAGATTCCCAACAAGCGATTGCTGCCAGTTTCCCTCGCAATAAATGAAGCTTCATAATTAAAGGCGCCACAGCCTGGGTACTGGATAATGTTGCGCAAAAATCGTCGGGCACCGGGAATGCTGCGGTATTGATCATTGATTAAAGCATCCACATGCCCGGAGTAGCTTTCTGAGACCAGCCGGGCCGCTTCATTGTGTACATCCACGCGATCATTGAAAGGTTCGATAACACATAGAGTTGGAAATTGCCGTGGCTGCAGTTGAAACCCATTCTGCGGCAGAACCATGAAGTTGCGGTCAAAGAATGTCGGATGTTTGCCAAACGCCGGAGCATTGCGCCTTTGAGCATCCAACAGAAGCAGTTGGCATTCCACGCGGTTGCAGTTCCAGTTCCGAATCAGCTCTTCTGCTGAATTGGTCAGAATGCGATTTTCCATGTCGGGAGTGCTGAACTTTTTCAAGACATAAATATCACCGATCAATCCCTTGCCTTCTTCCGCAACAAAGTAGGCATACCCGGCAACTGTTCCACCACACAGCAATGCCCGACCATTCAAAGAACCCATATTAGCGAAACGACGGACCAGTTCCGCTGAACCTGAAAAATCCCAGTTCAGGCGCTCCTGCCAGACCTTGGTTTCCTCTTCCAGCAATTCGTCCAGGCGACCGGGGGCCAGACTGCGGAGGTCCACCAATTCCCCTACCGATGGTTGTGGCTGTGCGGCCATGAAAAAATTATATCTACTGGCTTATTCAACAGCAATCGTCACGCCATCAGGGGAAGGCCTATCGCCTACTGTAAGCACCACGGGCACTTCACCTGAAGCTGTTCCCGCCGGTATGCGCACGTTGATTTGCATTGCCCCGGCGACTATTCCGGGGGCACCTCCAGCATAAAGAACCACCGCGTCTTTGCCATCAATGGTAACTTTCACAGGAAGTAACGGCACGGGCAGAATTGAGCCCGCAAGCTGCCCATCAGCGCCATCGGGTTTAGTCTGACCTTCTCCGGTTGCGTACAGGACAATCACACCACCTTTTTTGGCAGGGTTGTCGGTTGTGTTGACAGATCCAGTCTCATTCAATGCCGCAGCAAACCCGCTACCCGATGCGTTCAAGGTAAATAGCGCAGGGGAACTGCCGACGGTGGTGACCACAATGGCATTGGAACGGATCCCAATGTATTCCACTTCCAGTTTGGAAGTCTCCCGGTTGGAAAGAAAGTAGGGGGCAATGGCCGAGGTTTGGTTGGCTGAAACATAGAGCAGCGGAGCAGCAATTCCGTCGAACAGAACACGAGTGCTGCCAATGAATTTCGATACAGTTCCGGCGGACGTCAATTGCGCCCCCAGCAAATCCACCGGGCCGATTCCCGATCCGTAAATCGTAATCACTTCCCCCGGCGCAATGGAACCGGATTTGAAGCTGGCCCCATTGAGCGTTCCAGCGGCTGATATTTGAGGGCCTACCGTGCCGATGACCGGACTGCTAATCACAAGCGGAATATTGAGCACAATGCTATTCAGCGGAGTGCCGCTGGTGGCAATGGTAAGGCGTCCGGTGTAGTTACCAGAAATGAGTGAGCCCGGATCTGCGGTAAGCCGAATGGTGGCAGGAGTGAATCCCACAACAGGACTTGCGCTCAGCCAACCTCCTGGGGAAGTGTAAGAAATCCGAAACTCAAGGGGAGAGCCAGAGCTGGTCAGAGTCATCTCAGAAAAAGCTGGGGGTCCACCCACCACCCCTTTGATAGGAACAATCTCAGTGTTCAAAAGATTGGGCAACTCCGCACCTAATTTGACGATGAAGCCGTCTGTCCCTCCCTGAGTGATCGGTTGGAAGGACCCATTGGTGGCCGGGAAAAATTGCGAGTCGGTAGTGCCTGCAAGAAAAATATTGCCAGCCGGATCCACTGAAATGGCATTGAGCTGATCGTTATTCGATCCACCGAAATAAGTGGAAAAGGTAAGGGCGGAAACGTCTGCGGGAATCTTGATCAACAGAATGTCCCGTGCTCCACTATTTCGGAAGAAAATAGCATCTCTGGTAGCAGGGAAATTGGTGGAATCAGTGGTGGCCGCAATCAGGAGAGAGCCATCGGGATGAAAAATAATTTTCGTATTTTCCTCTTGCCGGTTGCCACCAAAAAATGACGCGAATCTTACGGTGGAACCAGTCTCATTCAAAGAGAAAAAGACGCCATCGGTATTTCCGCCACTAAACGTATCCTGGAAAGCGCTGGCGGCAATAACGGGAAACGAACTGTTGGTGGTGGTACCTGTGATCCAGGCCAATCCATTGGTATCTACAGCGATGGACGTGCCCACATCGGAACCGCTACCGCCATAAAAAGTGGAATATACCAGAGCCCAACTGTCGGAAAATTTTGTGGCGAAAATGTCGTTATTCCCTTTCAACACTTTTTGAGGCGCATTGGCTGATAAGGGAAAGTTCGGCGATGAGGTAGCCCCGGTGACGTAGAAATTCCCATTCTTATCCTGGGCAATAGCCGATACTGTATCCACTCCCGATCCACCTAAATAACTGGAATAAACCAGGTCAGAACCTGTCGCGTTGAATTTGGAAATGAAACCGTCGCCATTGCCCCCAGCAGCTCGCTGATAGGCGTTGGCCGTAACGGGAAAGTTGCCGCTAAGCGTGGACCCGGTGATCACCGGATTCTGATCTTTGTCCAACAGCAGACTGGTGACACTTTCCCCAAGGGAACCTCCCAAGTAAGTAGCAAACAGGATAGTGGCTCCAGTGGGGTCCAGCTTATATACAAAGGCATCTCCTCTAAACAAGCCGTTATCGTTAGAAAAGCCTCCGGAATTGGTCTTTTGAAAAGCAGTCGCACTTACCGGTAGGTCAGTCGAATTCGTTGTGCCTGCAACGTAAATGTTGCCTGACGAATCCAGGGCAATGGCCTGGGCAATATCGTCCCGATTCCCGCCAATGACGGTGGTGAACTCAATGCCAGTGCCAGAGGAGTTCAACTTCACCACAAAAGTGTCGAAGGAACCGCCCGCGTCGGTAGAACTTGTCAATCCCAGACGGCGGGGAAAGTTGGTGGATTTCATGGTCCCGGCAACCAGCACGCTGCCATCGGGGCTGATTGCCATAGCATTGATCTGGTCATCCCGGTTGCCACCCAAATAGGTGGAAAATATCACGATGGGATCAATCACCAGTTTCTTCAATGGGTCATAATTCTTGGCGAAGAATCCAATGCGAGTGGGCGTTTTCTTCACAAAATGGCCGTCGATCCGCTTTCCATCCTGATAGAGTGTGGGTTTTTGATGGCGAATCACACCGGATTTGGTGTGAATGAGAAGGTCGCCAGATTTGCTGATTTCCAGTTTCGAACTTCCACTGAATTCCAACTGCACGGATGAAGGGTTGGCCCCGGCGTCGACAAGAAAATCGTATTCCAATTGAGAGCCTTGCTGGGGATGGAGTTTTAAGTGAATGCCAGGGTAAAGATCGCGATACAGAACCGAGCCATAATTCGGCACATTTCGCTTCCATCCTGCTGGATTTGAACCGATGAAGTAGTTGGAAAACGAAGATTGCCGATCATCACCAGTAATGGAAGATGGCGTTTGTGCCCCATGAAATCGCATTTCGACGGCATTGCCCACCGCGTCGACAAAGCGTAATCCCGTTTGACCAGCCAAAACGGACAACCCTTTTGTCCTGGCAGAAAACAGCGCAAATTCAGGGGCTTGACCGACGTTCGGTTCAAAACGTAGCGGTATGTTGTAAGGCTGGACCGAAGCAGCCAGTGCGGGGATAGCTAGAAGTCCAAGGAGAAAGGCGGGGAATCTCATTGCTTCCATTATCTTCTGATTCGGGCTAACCGAAAGGGCGTGCGAAATTAAAGTGATGGATTCGTTAGAAATGCAGGCGAATCGCAGAATTCTCAGTGTAGTGGTGCGCCAATCCGAGCCGTGACCGCAAGGAGCGGTTTTTTAACAACAAGTTATCCCAACAAACGTTGGAGATTCTACAGGGATGCGGGAAAACTAAGTGGCATTGGGCCCAGGAGGCCTATCCCACTGTAAAATAGGACTGCGAGAGCAAATTCTCATCGAAGGATGCGCCTGAAGGGCGGCCGTCGGTCGTCCCCGTGTTGTACCGTTCAGTGTTTCATGCCCCTCGTCTACGCTGCGAGCTCCACCTTTCATGCTGATGATCAATCCCCAGCTTCCGACATCTTTACTGCTTCAGGCTCATCTTGTGTGAGAATCGACCTCCGCTCCAGGCTCATCTTGCATGAGACAAGACTGCGAGCATTCCGTGGCCGCTGCGAATGGTATCATGAAAGATTAGTTCGCTTAGAGGATTTTCGTGGAAAAACTGGATCGTAAAGAATTAAAACATGACCGCTTTGCTGAAGAAGTGCAGC